>NZ_JAKEVJ010000002.1:0-110131 GCF_022398425.1 Shewanella sp. Isolate7
CCCCAGTAATACCAATCGTAATAAATAATTGATCATTCTAGCTTGTTAAAACGCTCGATAACTGCATTAATATTTTTAATTGTAGAATAACTACTTATCTAAAAATCTTGCTTTGTTCTCAAGCGTTTTTCCTGCGCTATTTCTGATCACATGCTTACTGTGATTGGTATAAAAACAGGAGCATCAGCCTATCATTGCAATCAATACGAAACGTCTGGCCCGATCACGTAAAGGAAGCAAATAGAAAGTTTGGGGAAGAAAAACAGATACAAAAAAGGCGGTCACCTCGCGGTTTCCGCCTTTTATCATCAAACAATAACCTTATCTGGCAATGTTCTTCTTGATGGTCTCTACAACGCGCAATTGAGCGATAGCCTGAGCTAATTCAATCGCTGCAGCGGCATAGTTAAAGTCTGCGCCAGCGTTAGCCATATGGGCTTCTGCACGACGCTTGGCTTCTACGGCTGCCTGCTCATCAATCTCTTCGGCACGCAATACTACGTCAGCCAATACGGATACTGAGAAAGGTTGTACTTCCAGGATACCACCCGAAAGGTAAAACACTTCCTCTTTACCATCTTGCTTGACGATGCGCGCCATGCCAGGTTTGATATGCGTAAGCAGAGGCGCGTGGCCAGGCATAACGCCTAAATCACCCTCAGCACCTGAGACTTGTAGGTGTGCTACTAGACCCGAAAAGATGCTGCTTTCTGCGCTTACAATATCAAGTTGTACTGTCATGGCTGCCATCCGTTCTCCTTAAAATATCAAGCTAATGCCTGATTATTTTTTGTTAGCTCGCTCGATAACTTCGTCGATTGAACCTGCCATGTAGAACGCTTGCTCTGGAATGTGGTCGAACTCACCTTCCAATAGACCTTTAAAGCCACGGATAGTGTCTTTAAGGGAAACGTACTTACCTGGAGAACCGGTGAATACTTCTGCTACGAAGAATGGCTGAGAAAGATATTTTTCAATCTTACGCGCACGGGCAACGGTAGTCTTATCTTCATCAGATAGTTCGTCCATACCCAGAATCGCGATGATGTCTTTCAGCTCTTTATAGCGCTGTAGTACGTTCTGTACACCACTTGCTACGTCATAGTGCTCTTGGCCAACAACCTGTGGATCTAGCTGACGTGAAGTCGAATCCAGTGGGTCAACCGCTGGGTAGATACCCAGAGAAGCAATGTTACGTGACAATACAACGGTCGCATCCAAGTGAGCGAAGGTTGTTGCTGGTGACGGATCCGTCAAGTCATCCGCAGGTACGTATACCGCCTGAACAGAGGTAATAGACCCTGTCTTGGTAGAGGTAATACGCTCCTGAAGAACACCCATCTCTTCAGCCAGTGTTGGCTGGTAACCTACCGCTGATGGCATACGGCCTAGCAGTGCAGATACTTCTGTACCCGCCAAGGTGTAACGATAGATGTTATCGACGAACAATAGTACGTCTTTACCTTCGTCACGGAACTTCTCAGCCATAGTCAGACCGGTCAGTGCCACGCGAAGACGGTTTCCTGGAGGCTCGTTCATCTGACCATAAACCATGGCCACTTTGTCGAGTACGCCAGATTCTTCCATCTCGTAGTAGAAGTCGTTACCCTCACGAGTACGCTCACCTACACCGGCGAATACTGACAAACCAGAGTGTGCTTTAGCGATGTTGTTGATCAGTTCCATCATGTTAACTGTCTTACCAACACCCGCACCACCAAACAGACCTACTTTACCACCCTTAGCAAACGGACATACAAGGTCGATTACCTTGATACCAGTTTCTAAAAGTTCAGTGGTGTTTGATTGATCTTCATATGAAGGCGCTTCACGGTGAATTTCATAACGCTCTTCTTCACCGATTTCACCCGCTTCATCAACTGGCTGACCTAGTACGTTCATGATACGGCCAAGAGTTGCACTCCCAACCGGAACAGTAATAGGTGAACCTGTGTTTACTACCTCGATACCACGACGCAGACCATCAGAAGAACCCATAGCGATGGTACGAACTACACCACCACCAAGCTGCTGCTGAACTTCCAGCACCAAGCCTTCACTTTTGATCTCTAGAGCGTCATAGACCTGAGGTACGGCATCATGTGGAAACTCAACGTCCACAACCGCGCCAATTACTTGGACAACAGTACCTGTGCTCATGATTAATCCTCTAAAACTTGTATTCGTTACCCAGCCTAAACCGCAGCGGCACCAGAAACAATTTCCGACAGTTCCTGCGTAATCGCAGCCTGACGGGCCTTGTTGTAGACCAACTGCAAGTCATCGATAAGTTCACCAGCGTTGTCTGTCGCAGCCTTCATAGCAACCATACGGGCTGCCTGCTCTGATGCGATGTTTTCAACAACACCTTGATACACTTGCGACTCCACATAACGAACCAATAAGGTTTCCAAAAGTTCTTTTGGATCTGGCTCGTATAGGTAGTCCCAGTGATGAGCAATCTCATCATCTTCTGACTTAGGCAAAGGTAGCAGCTGTTCGATCACAGGCGTCTGGCTCATGGTGTTCACAAACTTGTTGAATACCACATACAGACGGTCTAGCGTGCCTTCGTTGTATGCTTTTAGCATTACGCGTACTGTTCCGATCAGGTCAGCGAGCTTAGGAGCATCGCCGAGTCCTGACGTGTGAGCAGACACTTTTCCGCCAAAGCTGTTGAAGAATTGTACGCTGCGTGCACCGATTGGGCAGAATTCAACTTCCGCTCCGGCTTCACGCTGCTTCTTCACGTCCGCGACAACCTTCTTAAATAGGTTGACGTTAAGACCACCACAAAGACCACGGTCGGTTGACACAACAATGTAACCAACTCGCTTGGCTTCTCTCACTTCCAAATATGGATGCTTATATTCGAGAGAACCCTGCGCCACGTGACCGATCACCTTACGCATATTTTCCGCGTATGGACGGCTCGCTGCCATGCGTTCCTGCGCCTTGCGCATTTTGCTGGCTGCAACCATCTCCATTGCGGATGTGATCTTCTGAGTGTTCTGAACACTCGCGATCTTGGTTTTAATCTCTTTAGCGCCGGCCATCTTTACTCTCCAATCTGGACCTGAGGTGCCTTAAGACACCTCCGTGTCTTTACCAGGTTTGGGTTTCTACGAACTTGTCGAGGCCAGCCTTCAAACCACCTTCGATGTCGGCGTTGTAGTCGCCAGTCTCGTTGATAGTCTTCATTAGGTCAGCATGCTCGCTGTTCATGTAAGAGAGCAAAGAAGCTTCGAAATCACCGATCTTGTTCAGCTCAACGCCTTTTAGGTAACCTTTTTCAGCTGCGAAAATAGACACAGACTGGTCGGCTACGCTCATTGGCGCGTATTGCTTCTGCTTCATGAGTTCGGTAACACGCTCACCATGCTCAAGCTGAGCACGAGTTGCATCGTCAAGGTCAGATGCAAACTGAGAGAACGCTGCAAGCTCTCGATACTGTGCAAGTGCAGTACGGATACCGCCTGACAGTTTCTTGATGATCTTAGTCTGAGCCGCACCACCAACACGAGAAACCGAGATACCTGGGTTAACCGCAGGACGTAGGCCTGAGTTGAATAGGTCAGTTTCAAGGAAGATCTGACCATCGGTAATCGAAATTACGTTGGTCGGTACGAATGCAGATACGTCACCCGCTTGAGTTTCAATAATAGGCAGTGCAGTCAAAGAGCCAGTTTTGCCCTTAACTTCGCCATTAGTGAACTTCTCAACGTACTCAGCGTTAACGCGTGAAGCACGTTCAAGTAGACGAGAGTGAAGATAGAAAACATCACCTGGGTATGCTTCACGTCCTGGTGGACGCTTCAGTAGCAATGAGATCTGACGGTAAGCAACAGCTTGCTTAGAAAGATCATCATATACAATCAGCGCATCTTCACCACGATCACGGAAGTATTCACCCATTGAACAACCTGAGTACGGAGCCAGGTATTGTAGCGCCGCAGCTTCAGAAGCTGTAGCCACAACAACCACTGTGTTAGCCAGTGCGCCGTGTTCTTCAAGTTTGCGTACCACGTTAGCGATAGTAGAAGCCTTTTGGCCTACCGCTACGTATACACACTTAATGCCTGAATCTTTTTGGTTGATGATGGCATCGATCGCCAGTGCTGTCTTACCAGTCTGACGGTCACCGATGACCAGCTCACGCTGACCACGACCGATTGGGATCATAGAGTCAACGGCTTTATAACCAGTTTGTACTGGCTGATCAACCGACTTACGTTCAATAACGCCTGGTGCGATCACTTCAACAGGAGAGAAACCATCGTTGTCGATAGGTCCTTTACCGTCGATTGGTTGGCCCAGAGTGTTAACAACGCGGCCTAGTAGACCACGGCCAACAGGCACTTCCAAGATACGACCAGTTGTCTTAACTTTTTGGCCTTCTGCCAGATCGGCATAAGGACCCATAACTACGGCACCGACAGAATCACGTTCTAAGTTCAACGCGATCGCATAACGGTTACCAGGCAGTTCGATCATCTCACCTTGCATTACATCGGCAAGGCCGTGAACGCGAATAATGCCGTCGCTTACTGCAACGATAGTACCTTCGTTGCGAGCTTCACTAACGACTTCGAACTGCTCGATCCGCTGTTTAATCAGATCGCTGATTTCAGTGGAATTCAGTTGCATGCTCAAACTCCCAATTACGACTGCAGCTTATCAGACAGACGGTTTAGTTTACCGCTGACCGAGCCATCTATGACTAGGTCACCTGCCGTGATGATTACACCAGCCACCAGGCTGGCATCTACGCTGCAATTCAGCTTAACTTTGCGTGTGAGACGTTTTTCTAGAGAAGCACTAATTTGTTGCTGTTGCTCTGCGCTAAGCTCAGTGGCAGAAACAACAGTTGCTTCAACCTCTTTCGCCCACTCGTTGCTGAACTCATGAAAGAGTTCATATACAGCAGGAAGTACTTCCAAACGACCGTTTTCAGCCATTACCTTTATCAGATTTTGACCTTGCTCATTGATCTGCTCACCACATACCTTAATGAAAAGGTCGGCAAGCTGGCTGCTCGCGAGAGCACCAGACAGCAGCGGCTTCATCGTCTCGTTTTCACTGACTTGAGCGGCAAAGCTAAGCATTTGTGCCCAGCTTTCTACTGCATTTTTCTCAATAGCATAGTCAAATGCTGCCTTTGCGTAAGGACGAGCGATGGTGCTTAATTCAGCCATAACTCACTCCCTAATCAAATTTCAGCAACTAGTTTGTTAACTATGTCACTGTGGGCGGCTTCATCAATCGAACGCTCAAGGATCTTCTCTGCACCGGCGATAGCCAGAGCAGCGACTTGCTTACGCAGGTCTTCTTTCACGCGATTACGTTCAGCTTCAATTTCTGCTTTACCCTGAGCGATGATTTTCGCACGCTCAGCGTCTGCTTCGGCTTTGGCCTCATCGACAATCTGAGCTTTACGCTTATTAGCTTGCTCAATGATCTCGTTAGCAGTTGCCTTAGCTTCTTTTAGTTGGTCAGTGGCTTTCGCCTGTGCCAACTCTAGGTCTTTTACAGCACGATCAGCATCAGCTAGACCGTCGGCGATCCTTTTTTGGCGCTCTTCGATGGCATTCATCAAAGGGGGCCAAACAAACTTCATGCAGAACCACACGAAGATAATAAAGGCAACCGTCTGACCGATTAGGGTAGCGTTGATATTCACAACAGCCTCCTATTTAGATTAAAGACAGAAGCGTTGATTACAGCATTGCACCCAGTGGGTTAGTAAACAGCATAAATAGTGCAATACCTACACCGATCATGGTTACCGCATCCAATAGACCAGCAACAATGAACATCTTAACTTGTAGCATAGGAGCCATTTCTGGTTGACGCGCAGCGCCTTCCAAGAACTTGCCACCTAGTAGGCCGAAACCGATAGCGGTACCTAGAGCACCCATACCAATCAGTAGAGCAACAGCGATAGCTGTCATGCCTAATACAGTTTCCATCTCTATCTCCAATATTCTAAATCTTTAGTTAGTTTGTGATTTAGCTTAAAAAAAATTTCTTCAGCAACCCTTAATGATCTTCATGTGCCATGCTGAGATACACGATCGTCAACATCATGAAGATAAACGCCTGCAGAGTGATAACCAAAATATGGAAGATTAACCAACCTAGTTGTAGAGTCACACCTAGGGCAGATAACGCCAAGTTAGCACCATACATCAGCGCAATAAGGATGAAGATCAACTCACCTGCGTACAAGTTACCAAACAGACGCAATGCCAATGAAATAGGCTTAGCGATGAGGGTAACCGACTCTAATAGGAGGTTGACGGGTATCATTGCCTTATGGTTAAAAGGCTGTAATGTCAGTTCTTTAACAAAGCCTGAAACGCCCTTGACCTTGATGCTGTAGTAGATAATCAGCACAAACACACCGATAGCTAAGCTGAAGGTGATGTTTAGGTCGGTCGTTGGAACCACTTTCATGTATGGGATACCGGCAGCAGCTGCCAGCTCAGGAATCCAGTCAACTGGAATCATATCCATGAAGTTCATCATGAATACCCACACAAAAATCGTTAGTGCCAACGGAGCAATAACAGGATTGCGGCCATGGAAGGTTTCCTTCACGCTGCCATCGACGAATTCAACGATCATCTCGATAAAGCATTGAAGCTTACCGGGAACACCTGTCGTTGCCTTCTTGCCAACGCTGCGGAATAGCCACAAGAATAGAACACCAAGCCCAACCGAAAAGAACAACGAATCAATGTGCCATGTCCAGAAGCCTTCACCAACGTGTAAGTTGGTAAGGTGGTGCTGGATATAGCCCTGCGGTGTTAACGCTTCACCAGTTGCAGCCATGATTCATCCCACTTAACTTTGCTTGAAGTATAAAGGAGCTGTCCAATGCACTATTAGCGCCGAGATATAACAAACAAAAAGCGGCATAAAGACCACTTTTAGATTGATAAACACCAGCGAAAACATTGCTATGGTTAACAGCAACTTTACCGCTTCCCCCCAGTAAAAAGTTTTCATTACTTTTCCTGCTGAACTTGCTCCCGTATGGGAAAAAGCGAGGGTCGCGAATACAAAATTAGGGAGTACAGCAATGGCGCCACCTGCTAACGCAGACAGTCCGTACTGAGCTCCCCACACGGCGAAAAAGACAATCGAAACACCCCCAGCCACCGCCGCCTGCATCAACACCAATTTATAGGCAGACCACCGGCCACGACGTGCTAAAACCTTGCTCAATTCATCTTCTCCGCATTCTTACTTTTTGTTTCTATGACCGGACGACAAATTATCAGGCCATCTTAGAGGTACAAAAAGCTTGCGAAAGTATACCTTTTCGCACATTCAAAGCAAGTTCAAGGTAAGTAAAAATAGGGACTTTTAACGTGATCTACGCCAAAAGTCTAAAAGTGAAAGATTAACAGATGTCACAAAGTTACATAATATTACGTTAACTTGGGCTAATTAACGGATTTTCTCAATAATACCATCCAATTCAGCCAAATTTTGATAGTTAATTACCATTTTGCCCTTGCCTTTTTTGTTATGGCTAATGGAAACTTTTGCCCCTAATTTTTCAATTAATTGGCTCTCCAGGCGGGTGACATCCTGATCTTTTGCGGGTTTATCGACAATTTCAGGTGGATTTAAGGTTTTATTCACTAATCGTTCAGTTTCACGAACAGTTAGTTCTTTGGCTATCACGGCTCTGGCCAGGTTGGTTTGCTCATCTCCAGGTAATGCGAGCAGGGCTCGGGCATGACCCATATCGATGTCACCGTACTCGAGCATACGCTTAACAGGCTCTTCTAAGCCATTCAAACGTAAAAGATTTGATACAGTCGTACGCGACTTACCCACGGCATCGGCGGTTTGTTGATGAGTCAGATCGAACTCTTTGATCAGACGCTCAAGCGCAATAGCCTCTTCCATCGCGTTGAGATCTTCACGCTGAATGTTCTCGATTAAAGCGATAACACCGGCGGCCTCGTCCGGTACCTGTTTGACGATGCAGGGAACCTTGTCGAGCTTGGCCAATTGCGACGCACGCCAACGACGCTCACCGGCAATGATCTCATATCCCTGGTCCGACACCTTGCGCACCACGATAGGTTGAATGATCCCCTGGGTCTTGATCGACTCTGCCAGCTCCTCAAGCGCTTCGGGCGACATATCCTTACGGGGCTGATACTTGCCTGGCTGCAACAGATCCAGAGCAATCATCTTAAGCTCTTCATTGTTGCTCGGCTCGGCCTCTTGATTCGGGGCCTGTTTTGCCGCCGCATGGCTAGTGCTTAACAGTGCGTCTAATCCTTTGCCTAGACCACGTTTCTTGGGTGTCATCTGTTGTTCCTTAAGCTTGCTCTAACTGAGTATGCTGCTCAGCGCGTCTAATGATCTCGCCTGCCAACGCCAGATATGCCTTGGCACCGGCGCTGGACTTATCGTAATACATCGCGGGCGCACCAAAGCTTGGCGCCTCGGCTAGCCTCACGTTACGCGGGATCACTGTACGATAAACTTTATCGCCAAAATGCTGTTTTAACTGATCCGACACGTCGTTAGCGAGTCGGTTACGGGGATCGTACATGGTACGCAGAATCCCTTCGATGGAAAGCCCAGGATTCACCATGGCCGCCAGCTTGCTGATGGTATCCATCAGGGCCGTCAATCCCTCCAGCGCATAATATTCACACTGCATAGGCACTAACACCGAATCGGCAGCCGACATAGCGTTAACCGTCAGCATGTTCAGCGAAGGCGGGCAATCGATGAAGATAAAATCATAGTAATCTTTGACCGGAGCCAGGGCGTTACGCAGGCGGATCTCCCGGGCAAAGAACTCCATCAACTTGATCTCGGCCGCGGTCACATCACCATTGCCGGCGATCAGATCGTATTTGCCGGCGGTGTCGCGATAGACCACCTCGTCCACCGACTTTTCCTCGACCAAGAGTTCATAGGCCGTGTTTTCGACACTGTACTTATCGACACCACTCCCCATAGTCGCATTACCTTGAGGATCAAGATCGATAAGCAACACTTTTCGCTTGGTGGCAGCCAGAGAGGCCGCTAAGTTCACACAAGTTGTTGTTTTTCCGACGCCACCTTTCTGGTTGGCCACGGCTATCACTTTACCCACAATATCATCCTGTCTATCACGTTCGTCGATTAGATAGTAATACCAATCGTAATAAATAATTGATCATTCTAGCTTGTTAAAACACTCGATAACTACATTAATATTTTTAATTGTAGAATAACTACTTATCTAAAAATCTTGCTTTGTTCTCAAGCGTTTTTCCTGCGCTATTTCTGAGCAAATACTTACTGTGATTGGTATAAAACGCTCCATCAAATTGCTTGAACTGGTTAAATAATGCAACTCTTAACCCAGGGGACTAAGCCGCTTTGACCACCCGTAGCAGGTGGCGCTGTTCGTCGAGGCGAGGTACGCGCAGTTCGAAGACATCTGTCAGCGCGAATCCTTCGGGCATGTTCGCCATCTCTTCATCGCTCAATTGCCCCTTCAAGGCGTAAAAACAGCCTGTGGGCTTTGGCAGATGGTGGCACCACTGCAACATGTCCTGAATCGACGCAAAGGCGCGACTGAGCACGCCATCAAACTTCTCTTCGGGTTGATAGGCTTCGACCCGGCTCTCGACCGAACTAATATTACCTATCGCCAGCTCAAATTGAACCTGTTTTTGAAAACGAATCCGCTTGCCCAGGCTGTCGAGCAACACAAACTCTTTATCTGGATTCATGATGGCCAGCGGGATCCCAGGAAGGCCAGGCCCGGTTCCCACATCGATGAATCGCTCACCTACCAGATGAGGGCTGGCCGCCAGGCTGTCCATGACATGACGGATCAACATCTGCTCGGGATCCCGTACAGATGTCAGGTTGTAGGCCTTGTTCCACTTGGCAAGCATGGCAACAAAATCAAGCAATTGCTGCTTCTGCTTAGGAGTAGCCGTCATCTGCATGTCGGCAAGATAGCTGTCTAATTGGGCTGCTAACACTGGGGTATCCTCGATAAACAATGGGATATTATGAAGCCGAGTCGCAGGGATGGGAAGTGTTAGACCTCCCATCCCGGTCATCAAAATAGATTTTTTAGTGGTTTAGGCGCTCTTTCTGAGCAGGCCACGTTTCTTCAGGTGAACTAAGAGGATCGAGATAGCCGCCGGCGTGACCCCAGAGATACGCGAGGCCTGACCCACGGTATCTGGCTTATGATCGTTAAGCTTGGCGATCACCTCGTTGGAGAGACCTGGTACCTCTTGATAGTCGAGATCTTGTGGCAGTCCGGTCTTCTCGTGGCGAATCGCCTTGTCGATCTCGTCTTGCTGACGCTGAATGTAACCCGAGTATTTCACCTGGATCTGCACCTGCTCGGCGGCGCGTTGATCTTCGATGGCCGGCCCGAAACCCTCTACACTCATCAGCTTGGGGTAATCCAGCTCGGGTCTGCGCAGCAGTTCCTCAAAGGTAGCTTCGCGGGTGATTGGCGTCTTAAGATGCGGGTTAAGCGCATCGACCAGTGGCGAATTAGGATGGATCCACTGGTTACGCAGACGCTGTAACTCGAGCTCAATTGACTCACGTTTGGCATTGAACTTGGCCCAGCGATCGTCATCCACCAGTCCTAACTCGCGGCCTTTCTCAGTGAGGCGCAGGTCGGCATTGTCTTCACGCAGCAACAAACGGTATTCGGCGCGGCTGGTGAACATACGGTAAGGCTCTTTGGTGCCTAGGGTCGACAGATCGTCAACCAATACCCCGAGATAGGCCTCGTCACGACGCGGACACCAGGCTTCTTTGCCCTGTACCTGCAATGAGGCGTTCATGCCCGCCAACAGACCTTGGGCACCGGCCTCTTCGTAGCCCGTGGTACCGTTGATTTGACCGGCGAAGAATAAACCTGAAATCGCTTTGGTTTCTAAAGAGTTTTTCAGATCTCTCGGATCGAAATAATCATATTCGATGGCGTAACCCGGACGAATGATCTCGGCGTTTTCCATCCCCTGAATTGAGCGCACCAGATTCAGCTGTACATCGAAAGGCAGGCTGGTGGAGATCCCGTTAGGGTAGATCTCGTTGGTGTTCAAGCCTTCAGGTTCGATAAAGATCTGATGCGAACTCTTATCGGCGAAACGGTTGATCTTATCTTCGATAGAAGGGCAGTAGCGCGGGCCAATCCCTTCGATCACCCCTGAATACATAGGGCTTCTGTCCAAGCCGCCACGAATGATCTCATGGGTGCGCTCATTGGTATGGGTAATAAAACAGGAGATCTGCCTTGGATGATCCTTAACGTCACCGATAAAAGACATCACAGGTAAAGGATCGTCACCTTTCTGCTCAGTCATGAGATCGAAATTAATCGTGTTGGCATCAATACGCGGTGGGGTACCTGTCTTCAGGCGACCAACACGAATCGGTAATTCACGTAGACGATCGGCAAGAGAGATCGACGGTGGATCGCCAGCACGGCCACCACTGTAATTTTCGAGACCAATATGGATCTTACCGCTCAAAAAGGTTCCCGCAGTCAGTACGATAGCAGGCGCCTCGAAGGCGAGTCCCATCTGAGTAACGACCCCGATAACACGATCATTCTCAACGATTAGATCGTCTACCGATTGTTGGAACAGGCGTAAATTAGGCTGGTTTTGCAGGATCTGTTGGATCTTGGCGCGATAGAGGGCGCGATCCGCCTGGGCACGGGTTGCACGCACCGCAGGGCCTTTACTCGAGTTTAAGGTACGAAATTGAATACCGGCATGATCGGTTGCAGTGGCCATGGCGCCACCTAAGGCATCGATCTCCTTAACAAGGTGACCCTTACCAATACCACCAATCGCCGGGTTACAGGACATCTGGCCTAAGGTATCGATATTATGGGTTAACAATAATGTCTTGGATCCCATCCTAGCAGATGCCAATGCTGCTTCGGTTCCTGCATGACCACCGCCAACAACAATTACATCAAACCGCTCATGAAAATGCATCAGATTACCTTAAAACCTATATCGAAAATAAAAATGATACTGCCCCGAGATCGGACAGAGTTACTCATCGAGTAGCCGAGTATTTTAGCATCTGGAAAGCCATAGGTGAAAGATCAATTTAGGCCTTTCGATCGCCAAAGGATCTGGCTTATAGATCTTAAGATCTTTATATAGATCTTTTATTATGTTTACTATTAGGATCGCGATCTTCTGTGGGTAAGTCTATTTATCATTTAAAATCAATAGATAACAGGCATTCGATCCTGTGATCTGATCGCGATCTAAATGAAATAAGCTTGTGGGTAGATCCCCTACTTATCCACAATGCCGATCTTACTCGTCGATAGGGGTTGAATAATGCAGAGTTAGATCAGATCAAAATAATACCTTATCCACATATTTATCATTTAAGATCGCAATTTGTGGATAAGGTAGATCTAATCTGTGGGTGAGATCGCTTTGATTAAGGGGGAGGGGATCTAAAGTTTATCTTGCCAGCTGCTCAACCATGCCTGGGCGGGCTCTTCGGGAATGGGATCGTATTGCACATCGATCTGGATCTTATCCACATAGACTTGTGCACCGCAATTTTCCATCGCTTCAATCAGTTTCTCCGGGCCCTGACAAAAGGTGTCGTAACTCGAGTCGCCGATGGCGCATAAGGCGTATTTGGTTCGGCTCAGATCCGGTTTTTTGCTGTCGATCTCATCGAAAAATGGCTGGATATTGTCGGGTAGATCGCCAGCGCCATGTGTCGATGAGACGATCAACCACAGGCTCTTGGGATCCAGATCGCTCAGTTCTGCCTTTAGATGTACCTGGGTTTCGTGGCCCTGATCTTCCAATTGGGCGGCTAACTCGTCGGCGACATACTCTGCGCTTCCCAGAGTGGTGCCGACAATAAGTTCAATTTTTGCCATTATATTTCCTAAATTCAAATGGTTAACTTATTTCCTGTTGACCTGCTTGTTTGCTATTCACATAGTGCTACTATGTTTCATGGCTCTCGCCTCGCGCAAGATGCACCTTGATTGAGCAAGATAAACCAGACAGATAAACAGACACTAACCAGACAGCTAATGCTGTCAGTTGCGGATTGCAGCCATCATAAGCCAATTATTGCTAGCGGTCTTCTCTGCATCGCTTATTTCGCGAGCTGAAAGCGCTTATGCCCTGAAGGGGGCTTGCTGGCGTAGAGTAGATAGTTGACCGCCGAATTGCCGGACAGCTTCCAGCGGCGGGTGAAGGGATTAAAGACCATTCCCTCGACTGCCTTAGTCGACAGTCCGTGGGGAGTGAGCATCTCGTCTAACTCCTTCGGAGTAACGAAATGGTGCCAGTCGTGTGTGCCTATGGGCAGGTAGCGCATGATGTACTCGGCGCCCACTATGCCAATGATATAGGATCTCAGGGTGCGATTAAGGGTCGCCATCACTAAGAGACCGCCTGGTTTTAACAGATGGCAACAGGTGGCCACCAGCGCGGCCTGATCCTCCACATGTTCAATCACCTCGGTATTTAAGATCACATCATATTGAGGCTGATCCCCTGGCAGATCGTCGGCTAAGCAGTGGCGATAATCTATGGGAATTGACCAGCTGTTGGCGTGGCGACGGGCCAGGGTGATGTTGTGTTCGCTGGCATCTATTCCTGTTACCTGGGCGCCCTGGCTGGCTAAGGGTTCACACAAGAGGCCGACGCCGCAGCCGATATCTAAAAGCGAGAGCCCATCGAAGGGGATGTCCTGGGTGAGATCGCGGTTAAAGTGGCTGGCTATTTGATCTTCTATGGCCGTGAGGCGTGTCTGGTTAAAGCCGAGCACATGCTTAAATTTACCTTGGGGATCGCGCCACTCCTTCGCCAGGGCATCGAACTTGGCGATCTCCGTTTGGCTGTCTATCTTGGTCTTGAAGCGGCTCAGTTGGCTTTTGTCTAACATGGGCTAATGCCTTAGTCTGTGGCGATAAAGGCGGCTACTCGAGTCTAAGCATCTAGTCAAAAACAGGAGAACCGCTGTTTATCACTGCATTATAGGTGATGCTCCCGGTGACTTTGATGAGCTAAAAGCTGGATCACGTTAGTTTGTCCAGGAGCAGGCTAAGCTTGTGTCACTTTATACGTCTGTTCAAGGAAGTGAAGATCATGGTACAGAAAATTATTTTAGATACAGATCCTGGCATAGACGATGCCATGGCCATCTTGTTTGCCGAGGCGCATCCCGATATCTCCCTCGAGGCGATTACCTGTGTCTATGGTAACGCGACAATCGAAAATGCCACGGCAAATGCGCTGTTTTTAAAAAAGAAATATTCGCTTAAGGCCGATGTGGTTAAAGGCGCAGACAAACCCCTTGAGCGGCCACCGGTCGGGGCGACAACCATAGTCCATGGTGAGACGGGATTTGGTGACTTTCATGCGCCTAAGATAGAAGATCTTAAGGCCGATCCAAGACCCGCCTATCAATACATCATAGATAGCGTGCGATCTCAGCCCGGCGAGATCACCCTGGTGGCTGTCGGGCCGCTGACCAATTTGGCCCTCGCCCTCAAGGCGGCGCCGGATATAGTGGATCTGGTGAAAGAGGTGGTGGTGATGGGCGGTGCCTTCGGTGTCAACGGCCACAGAGGCAACGTGACGCCCTATGCCGAGGCCAATATCCATGACGATCCCCATGCGGCGGATCTGGTCTTCACGGCGCGTTGGCCAACGACCATCATAGGTCTGGATGTGACGCAGCAGAGTTTCTTTACCCGCCAATATCTCGATGAACTGCGCGGTGCGGCCGGGGAGCCGGGTGAGTTTATCTGGAAGATTAGCCGCTTCTACCTCAAGTTTTATTCCCAGAAGTTGGGGCTGGAAGGCTGCCATGTGCATGATCCATCGGCCATCGCCTATGTGATCGACAAGAGTCTATTTACCCTGCGAGAGGGCCCGGTTCGTGTGGTCACAGATGGGCCGGCCGAAGGCCATACCATACAGAAATTTGATGGCCGCCCGTATCCCCACGATGAGTGGCAGGACAAGCCGTCTCAGCGCATCGGGGTGGCAGTGGAGGACAAGCGATTACTCGCCCTCTATTGGGACACCCTAGTGGATTATGGTAAGCGGGTCTCGGTGTAACAGGGCTGCCTAGCCTATGCTCTGTAGCTGTGAGGCCAGTAGCCAGATGGCCAGGACGAAGAAGATGAGCCCCATGAACTTGTTCTGATTGGCTCTGAACTTTTCATTGTTAAGCAGATTCTTGCCTAAGCTGCCAACCAGGGCCACCAGCAAGAGGTTGAAGCTGAGTCCCATGATGTTGAGCAGCAATCCCAGGGCCAGCATCTGCTCCGCCGAGCTGGCAGTCAGTTGGCTGGAGACAAACTGAGGTAAAAACAACACAAAGAAGATCAGCGCCTTGGGGTTTAACAGGTTGCTGATCACCGCGCGGCGGTAGAGCTGTCTGGCTAATTTATTCTGCCCTGCAATTTCTGGTGCCTGGCTCGGGGCGGCGCGCATGCAGTCCCAGCCCATCTTCAGTAAGTAGAGGCCGCCGGCGATCCTTAACACTTCGAGTGCTACCGGGTTGAGTGCGATCAGCGCAGAGACACCTAATGCCGCCAACAGGGTCAAGATCAATCCCGAGGTGGCATTACCGAAGCTGGCATAGACGCCCACCTTTTTACCATAGCTGAGACTCGAGCTGGCGATCAGTAGCATGTCGGGCCCGGGGATCAAGAGTAGGGCGATTACCGTGGTTAAGTAGAGGGGGAGTAGTGCCAGATCTATCATGGTGGGTGTACAAATATGCCGTCTAGGGTCAAACAAGGCGCGGATTGTACAGGGTTGGTGTTAGATTAACAGTGATCTGTTAGTTAAAGCCGCTATCTCGTTGGCAGCTAAGCTTTACGCTTGAGAGGTACTGTCTATGGTCGCTAGCGCCTGTTTTCCTGCTCAGCTCTTTTCATTATACTGCCCCCTATTTCTCACGAGCTATTTGTCCCGAGCTATTTCTCCCGAGCCATCTCTATGAATTACCAGCCTACATCGACGGATCGTCAAGTAAGACCTGCGAGTAAAACCTTCATCATAGGATTGCCACGTACCGGCACCACCAGCGTCAGTGTTGCCATGCTAGAGATGGGACTCAAGGTAGCGCATCAGGCATTTACCAAGCAGGCTGTCATGCTCGCCGACGCGATTTCCGATGCCCCCTGTTTCAGCGATTATCATCAGTTGCATCGTCTCTATCCTGACGCCAGATTTGTTTATCTGGATCGGCCACTAGATGCCTGGGTACCTTCGATGCAGATGCTACTCGGCCGAATGCTGGTGCATTTGGATGAGAGACGAGGGCGTTTTCACCCGCTGCTCAAGCGCAGTTTTGGCCATACCTTTGACATCTATCGAGCGGCGAATCCCATGGATGCCGAGCATTTAAAGACTTGTTATCTGGCGCATAAGCAGTAGGTATTTGATTATTTTCATCAAAGTCAGACGATGACGCAGCAGTTTTTGAGCCTGCAGCTGGATCAGCCCCAGAGTTTGTCGCAATTAGCCAACTTCATCGGTGTCGATCCCCTGGTTGTCAGCCATCAGCAAGCGTTTCCCCATCTTAATAGGGGCCGCAATGTGGCCAGCTGGGATGAATATAAGCACGAGCTAAAGATAAGCAGTAACCTGGCTGGGCCAGAAAATCGTAAGTATTTCAATTACAAAATCTAAACTGTATCAGCAATTGCTTAACTAAGGTGGTTTTCGTTTCGGGTCTGCAGTGGGTTATTATTCTGGGTGAATAATTTGCCGATAATTGTTGCCATGACGAATCCATTTCTACCCATCGATACCCTCTACACAGAGTTTAAAGCAGCCTATTCAGGGCATCATCTGGTGATCGAATCCGATACGGGCTCGGGTAAGTCTACTCGATTGCCTCTGTGGTGCGCCGAACCCGACGAGCAGGGGAGGCGTCCCAGAGTATTAGTGGTGGAACCTAGGCGGGTGGCATGTTTGGCGTTGGCTGAATATGTACAAGGCCTGACAGATTTAAGGGTCGGCTACGCCATCCGTTTCGATTGCAGCATAACGACCGAAACCCAAATTGCCTTTGTCACGCCAGGTATTGCCCTGCGCTGGTTGTCTGGCGACATGGCCAGCCTTGGCGATTTTGATACCGTGATGATCGATGAGTTTCATGAGCGTCGTTGGGATACCGACCTGCTTCTAGCGCTACTTAAGGCCAGAGGGCTGCATAGGCTGATCATCACCTCGGCCACCATAGCGGGTAGGGTGATTGCAGACTATCTATCTGATAACCATGATGTTAATGCCATCAGCCTGAGGGCTGAGGGGAAGCAGTTTCACGTGGAACTAAGCTACCTGGCAAGAGAGAGTCACCATCTGCCGGATATTCATGGGTTAGAGCAGCGCCTGATCCCCGCGTTGCAGCAAGCCTTGGCGTCGACCCAGGGAGATATCTTGGTCTTTCTGCCGGGCAAGGGGGAGATCTCATCTGCGATACAGGCCTGCCGGGCGCCACTCGCCGAAGTCGATGGACATATCACTCTGCTGCCACTGCATGGAGGCGTAGATGCCCAGGAACAGGCCAAGGTGCTACAGACTGGCGAGCATCGCAGGGTGATCTTTGCCACCAATATTGCCGAGACCTCCCTGACCATTCCCGGTGTGACTGCGGTGATCGACTCAGGATTGGAGCGTCGTACTCATCAACGCAATGGTCGTACCGTCTTGTCCCTGTCTCATATTTCCAGGGCCAGTAGCGATCAGCGTATGGGCAGGGCCGGGCGCGTTCAGGCGGGCATCTGTATCCGTCTCTGGGGACGGTCGGCGCCTTTGCTGGCGAACACTCCGCCTGAGCTTAGGCGGGAGGAGCTCGTCGAGCCCATGCTGGCGGCAGCCTGTGCCTGCGCCAACTTGGCGCAGCTGGATTTTGTGGATCCTCTGCCGGAGAGGTCACTGCAATTGGCGAAGGAGAGATTAATCGCCATGGGGGCATTGGATGCTACGGGCCGTGCCACCGACCATGGGCGGCGTCTGTTTCCGCTTCCCATAGATACGCTATTTGCTCATCTGATTAGCGTCATGCCTGACGACAACTGCCTGGATTTGATGATAGACCTGGCCGCAGCCTTGGTCACGCCTGGGCGTCTCTACCGGCTGCCCAATGATGAACATGAGCGACACAGGTTGTCGCAATGGGAGCCTTTTGGTTGCGATGCCTATTGCTTGATCAAGCTAGTTAGGAGTGATGAGCAAGCCGATGAGATCCCCCTTAAAGATATTAATCATCAGGCGATAGTCGAGGCCCGACACTTGGCCGGGCAGATCCGCGGCGCGCTGCGGCTCACCACCCTTCCTAAGGCTGATCTTACTGACTCACTACTTAGGCGTAACTGGCTGCTTGCGGTGATGCGTGCCCAGCCCGAACTCGCCTATATCTGCCGGCTTAAGCGTCAACAGGCGCTCGGGAATGGCTTGAGTGAAGTGCTTATCGGCCGGGAGTCTCGTTTCGGCCCAACAGACAAGGACAAGTCGTCGCCAATGGCGGCCGTGGTGTTTGATCAACATGTAACTGCAGGTCGCGGCGTGAAACAGACCATCAATCTGGCACTCTGTATGGCGCCGATAACCTTAGATGCCTTGTTGCAGGCAGGACTGGGAGAAGACAGTGTTGCCGAGCAGCTGAGTCCAGATGAGGTGCGTATCGAGCGACGCTATGCAGGCAGGGTGATAGAGACGCGCCGTGAGAAGGTAAAGGCGCAAGAGGTTATCCCCTCCATCATCAACAGTATTGTCGAGAATCTGTTGTTTCCCGGTCTTGGTGAGCGTCTTGCACTGGATATTGCGGCCTGGAACATCTGGCTCGAGCTTGGTGGTTATGAGGAGGCTAAGGCCAGTGGTGTCGCCTTACCTGCACCTAAGCCCCAGACATTGGAGACATTTTTGGCGCAGCGGCTGTCGAGTCTTGGCGTCGAAACACTAGCCGATCTTGAGCTAATCGAGGCAGGGGATCTCGAGTTTGCGGGGATCCCCGACTGGTTGCGGCAAGACTTTGATCTGGCTTATCCAATGCAAGTGACGCTGGCGGATCTTGAGCTCAGTGTCAGCTATCAGATCAAGGGGAAATGGGTGGTGTGTGAGTACCTGAGTGGGCAGCGAAAATCTGGTCCCAAACGTTGGGAATTGCCTCGCTGGCAGGGCTGGCGGGTCAAGTATAAGAAAGCCAGTCGGGTAGTAGAGGTCAACTAGCGGTTCGATCCCTAAAGATCTTATTCAAAATTCATGACATGGTTTTGAGTATAACTTTTTACTTTCGATCCCGTTGCGGGATCGAAATTTAGCAGAGTGTAAAATAAGCAAGAATGAAAAATGAATATAATCAATGGATTAGCTTTGGCTGGGAGTTATTCACCAATTTTGATCGCTAAGTGAATTACTTGTTGATATCTCTGTTGATTAATTCGATCGCCATCTTGGATGTTTATGCACCAAAATGAGGAAAGATCCCGCCGGGATCTTTGTCTGCTTGTTTAAATTATCTTGTCTGTATATCGCAAAAGCCGCTGCTTACAGCTATCGGCCTTGGGCTTCATAAATGGCTGTTTGAAAAACGCTCATCTATAGTGCAATAAGTATGCTTACTTGCCGATACAGAAGGAGCCGAAGATCTTGCCGAGGAGATCGTCTGAGGTGAACTTTCCGGTGATTTCCGATAGCGCCAATTGACACATGCGCAGCTCTTCTGCCAGGAGTTCACCCGCTTGATAGACCTCTAACTGTTCCTGTCCGAGCGCCAGGTGGCTGCTGGCGAGCTCTAATGCTTCCAGGTGGCGACGACGGGCCAGGAAGCCCCCTTCGAGATTGCTCTGATAGCCCATCAGGGACTTCAGGTGTGCCTTGAGCTCCTCGACCCCCGAACCTGTCTTGGCAGACAGGCGGAATACCTTATGGCCCTGCTCGTCGGTGGCATCGAGTGCCTCGCCAGTGAGGTCGGCTTTGTTACGCACCACAGTAACCCCTAAGTTTTTGGGGAGGCGGTCAATAAAATCTGGCCAGATATCATGAGGATCGACTGCATCCGTGGTGGTGCCATCAACCATAAAGAGTACCTGATCGGCGGTGTCTATCTCGGCCCAGGCGCGTTCTATCCCTATCTGCTCTACCGTGTCTGTGGTATCACGTAGGCCGGCCGTGTCTATGATGTGCAGCGGCATGCCATCGAGATGGATATGTTCGCGCAGCACATCGCGGGTGGTACCGGCAATTTCGGTGACAATGGCCGATTCTTTACCTGCGAGGGCATTGAGCAGGCTAGATTTGCCCGCGTTTGGGCGACCGGCAATCACCACCTTCATCCCTTCGCGTATGATGGCGCCTTGCTTGGCGCTGGATTGCACCGAGTCGAGTTTAGTGATGATTCTGCTGAGCGAGCCGGCAATCTTGCCATCTGAGAGGAAGTCTACCTCCTCGTCGGGAAAGTCTATTGCGGCTTCCACATAGAGGCGCAGGTTGGTGACCTGATCCACCAACTCGTGTACCTGGGTGGAGAACTCACCCTGTAGCGAGTGAAGGGCGCTCTTGGCCGCCTGTTCGCTGGTGGCATCGATAAGATCAGCAATCGCCTCGGCCTGAGTCAGATCCAGCTTATCGTTCATGAAGGCCTGCTCACTGAACTCGCCTGGTTTGGCGATGCGTACACCCTCGACATCCATGACGCGCTTGATCAGCATGTCGAGTACCACCTGGCCACCGTGGCCCTGCAGCTCGAGGACATCTTCGCCGGTGAAGGAGTTAGGGCCCTTGAAGTAGAGGGCGATGCCCTGGTCTATCACTGCACCATCGGCGTCTTTGAAGTCACAGTAGTCGGCATAACGTACCTTCGGCAGGTGCCCGAGTACGGCCATGGCTACGTCGCTGGCCTTGTCGCCAGAGACCCTGATGATACCTACGCCGCCGCGGCCTGGTGCGGTTGCTTGTGCCACGATAGTATCTGTCGTCATTACTGTGTTTCCTGCGCTGATGGAGTGAAAAGCTGTCTTCATTAAAAGCAAAAAGCGGTCAATACAAAGTATCCGACCGCTTTTTCATTAGTTGGAGCTAGAGGTTATTTTAACCCTTTTTTCTCCAAACCGGCATAGATGATCTTCTGTTGGGTAATGGCCACCAAGTTACCGACCAACCAGTAAAGCACCAGACCCGCTGGGAACCAGAGGAAGAAGACGGTAAAGATAACCGGCATCCACTGCATCATTTTCTGCTGCATAGGATCCATGGTAGGTGCCATAGGCTGCATCTTCTGCATCGCGAACATAGAAACACCCATCAGCAGCGGCAGTACATAGTAAGGATCTTGTACCGAAAGGTCGGTGATCCATAGCATGAATGGCGCGTGACGTAGCTCGTAGCTTTCCAGCAGTACCCAGTAGAGTGCGATGAAGATTGGCATCTGTAGCAAGATAGGCAGACAGCCACCCATAGGGTTCACTTTCTCTTTCTTGTACAGTTCCATCATGGCCTGACCCATCTTCTGACGGTCATCGCCGAAGCGCTCTTTCATCTCCTGCAGCTTAGGTTGCAGGTTACGCATCTTGGCCATAGAGGTGTATTGCGCTTTAGTCAGCGGGTACAACATACCACGTACGGTCAGAGTGATTAGGATGATTGCTACACCCCAGTTACCCACGAAGGACTGATAGAACATCAACAACCAGTGGATAGGGATAGCCAGCCACCATAGGAAGCCATAATCGACTACCAGGTTCAGGGATTCAGAGATGGCCGATAGGGCCTCTTGATCCTTAGGACCTACGTAGAACTGGGCGCTAATCGTTTGCTCTGCACCCGGTGCGATATCATAGACGGCACCGCGGAAACCAATATTGGCCAGGCCACCGGCGCTTACGCTAGAGAAGATGGTGTTTTGATCGTTCGCTGGTGGTACCCAGGCCGATACGAAGTAGTGTTGCAGCATTGCCGCCCAACCACCAAGCGTCTTCTTGTCCAGGTTCTTGTCAGCCATATCTTCGAAGCTGTACTTCTCGTAGCGAGTATCTGCCGTTGAGAAGGCGGCGCCACGATAAGTCGGCATCATCATGCTGCTTTCGCTCTTCTTGATGCTGTGCTTGATCTGGCCATACATCTGCACCTGAAGCTGCTCTGCTGAGGTGTTGTTGATGCGGTATTCTACGCCTACATCGAACTTGCCTCTATGCAGGGTGAACACCTTGGTATAGGTCACGCCGTTGTCGGCAACATAGCTCAGTGGGATTTCCAGGGTATCTCGGCCATCGGCTAGGCTGTAGGCTTGAGATTGGCTGGTAAAGTGAGCACGGCCCTTAGCGCTGCTGTCGATACCGTTACGGCCAATTAGACCACTCTGAGAGATGTAGTAGATATCTTTGGTTTGCTGCAGCAGGACGAAAGGTTCTTCCTTGTCTTGCTCTAGCTTATGACCCACCAGCGCAGAGTAGACGATATCGCCACCCACTGGGTTAATTTTCAGGTTCAGTTGGTCAGTTGTGACACTAATGAGTTCTTTAGAGGCGGCCACTGCTTCGGGAAGAGCAGCGTCGGCATCAGGAACGTCAGCACTGTGCGCATCTGTGACGGTTGAAGCTACAACTGAAGATTCAGTGGCAACCGGTTGCGGATTTTTGTCTGTTTGCCATTGCTGCCACAGCAAAAAGCTGACAAAAAGCAGACCGATGAGCAATATATTGCGTTGAGATTCCATAGCCTATTTATTACACCTGTTATTTTTTGGAGGGACGGGATCTTCTCCGCCCGGATGTAAAGGGTGACATTTTAATACGCGTTTCCCTGCAAACCAACTCCCTTTCACAAATCCGTGCAATCGAATCGCTTCGAGAGCGTAATTGGAACATGTGGGGTTAAAACGGCACTTTGGCCCCAGTATAGGGCTGATAAAGATTTGGTAGCCTCGGATCAGCTTAGTGGCTAGCCATTGTAACGGCGACTGAGCTTGCGCCATAGCTTCTCTACCAGTTTGTGCAATGCTGCATTATCCATATCCAATACGCCGTTTCTGACGAGCACGACAATATCGAGTGGCGGTAATTCGTGTTGGTGCAAACGAAAATTATCGCGGATGATACGTTTAACTCGGTTGCGCTGATTGGCTCGCTTAACATAACGCTTTGCAACAGTTAATCCAATACGAGGATGCTGTAGCTCATTAGGTATGGCGAGTAAGGTTATTTCAGCTGAAGAAGCTTTGATGGGATTGGAGAATACAGATTTGAATTGCGCGGGAGTTAACAGACGTAACTCCCGCGTAAAGGTATAGCTGGTCACTTGCATTTCTACTTATTAAGCAGAAAGACGAGCGCGACCTTTTGCACGACGACGTGCGATAACCTTACGGCCACCAACAGTAGCCATACGAGCGCGGAAGCCGTGAGAACGCTTGCGCTTCAGGTTGCTAGGTTGAAAAGTACGTTTACTCATTATGGCAATCCGTCTTTGTTAGGTGAATAAACCTTATCCCTATAAAAGAGGTAAGGGCAAAAAAGAGGCCGAATTGTAATCACTTTAGTTAAGCCCGTCAACAAGCAAAACATTCAAGTGGGTAAAATCTGCCTCTAAATCTTCCTATCTTGTCATCCTTACACACTATCTAGTGTGGATAACTCTGTGAATGGCCACTACATCTTGTGGATCTAGTGATCATTAGCCAGATCGAAGGTCGCCAATTATAGATCGATCTGGATCGCTTAATAAAGCTGAGTTTGCTGCTTTGTCAGATTATTTTGATCGTTAAGGATCGTTTTGGATCGGCGTAAATAAATAAAGATGATCTTACTGGGGATAAATCTATTTAAAGGATAGCGATCCTAGTGATCTCGCTATAGAATACACCTCTTTTGTATGATCTTTTGGGGATAAGTACGTGGCGGTTTCACTTTGGCAGCAATGTATCGGACGACTACAGGACGAGCTTTCCGCTCAGCAATTCAGCATGTGGATCAGACCGTTACAAGCCGAAATGGATGGGGAAACACTAGTACTCTATGCACCGAATCGATTCGTACTCGATTGGGTGAGAGATAAGTACCTCAACACCATCAATCAGTTCTTCACCGAACAGATGGGTAGCGATGCCCCCAAGCTGCGTTTCGACATCGGTAGTCGCCCGGCGAGCAAACCGGTGGCGCCGGCTGCCTCGACCAAGAGCCCCGTTGCACCCGCGGCAAAATCCCCAAGCAAGCCGTCATTTAATAGCAACGAACCCGCGTCTACGACGAATCATAGAAGCAATATGAACCCCACTTACCAGTTTGACAACTTCGTCGAGGGTAAGTCTAACCAGCTGGGTAAAGCGGCCGCCTTGCAGGTGTCTGAAAACCCGGGTGGCGCCTATAACCCCTTGTTCCTCTACGGTGGAACGGGTCTTGGTAAGACCCACCTGTTGCACGCAGTGGGCAATGGCATTATCAAGAACAATCCGAATGCCAAGGTGGTTTACATGCACTCAGAGCGTTTCGTGCAGGATATGGTGAAGGCGCTGCAAAACAACGCGATCGAAGAGTTCAAACGTTACTACCGTAGCGTCGATGCCTTGTTTATCGATGATATTCAATTCTTTGCTAACAAAGACAGATCCCAGGAAGAGTTCTTCCATACCTTCAACGCCTTGTTAGAAGGTAATCATCAGGTGATCCTGACCTCAGATCGTTATCCTAAGGAGATCGATGGGGTGGAAGATCGTCTCAAGTCTCGCTTCGGCTGGGGTCTGACGGTAGCCATCGAGCCGCCTGAGTTAGAAACCCGTGTGGCGATCCTGATGCGAAAGGCACAGGAGAGTGGCATTAACCTGCCTGATGAGGTGGCCTTCTTTATTGCCAAGCGTCTGCGATCTAACGTGCGTGAACTGGAAGGCGCACTCAATCGTGTGATCGCCAACGCTAACTTTACCGGTCGTCCGATCACTATCGATTTTGTGCGTGAAGCCCTAAGAGATCTCTTGGCTCTGCAGGAAAAATTGGTCACTATAGATAACATTCAGAAAACCGTAGCTGAATACTATAAGATCAAGATGGCCGACATGCTGTCGAAGCGTCGCTCACGCAGTGTCGCCAGACCGAGACAGATGGCGATGGCATTGTCGAAAGAATTAACTAACCAGAGTCTGCCCGAGATTGGCGATGCCTTTGGTGGCCGTGATCATACGACAGTGCTACACGCCTGTCGCAAAATTGCCCAGCTACGTGAAGAAAGTCATGACATTAAAGAAGATTATGCTAACTTAATCCGTACGCTATCTTCATAAACTCTGGGAAATTGAAACTGATGAAATTTTCAATTGATAGGGATGCCCTATTAAAGCCGCTTCAACTCGTGAGTGGGGCGGTGGAGAGACGACATAATTTACCGATTCTGGCAAACCTTTTAGTTGAAGTAAGTGGTCACTCACTTAAGTTAACCGGTACCGATTTAGAGGTCGAATTAGTCGGCCAGGCGCAGCTGCAAGGCGAGGTCCAAGAGGGCCGTACCACAGTACCAGCGAAGAAATTTCTCGATATCGTCAAGTCACTTCCCGATCAAGTTGAATTAAAAATTGAGCAGCAGGACAATCGTCTCTTGCTACGCTCGGGTCGCAGCCGCTTTACCCTGGCGACCCTACCGGCAGAAGAGTATCCCAATGTGGATGCCTTCCAGGCCGATATCGAATTTACCCTCAAGCAGGGCACCCTCAAGTCACTCATCGATGCCACTCAGTTTTCCATGGCTAACCAGGATGTACGTTACTACCTGAATGGTTTGCTGCTTGAAACCGAAGGCAATGTGCTGCGCGCCATCGCGACAGACGGTCATCGTCTGGCCCTGAGCCATCGCATGGTAGAAGATTCACTGCCAGAGAAGCAGGTGATCGTGCCGCGTAAAGGCGTGTTGGAGCTCCAGCGCCTGTTCGAGGGTGAAGATCTCGATGTCACCCTGGCTATCGGTGAAAATGCCATTCGCGCGACGACTCAGAGCGCAGTGTTTACCAGTAAGCTGGTGGATGGTCGCTTCCCGGATTATCGCCGCGTGCTGCCTAAGGGCGGTGACAAGATAGTTATCGCCAGCCGTAATCAGCTCAAGCAGGCGCTGCTGCGTGCCTCGATCCTCTCCAACGAGAAGTTTCGTGGCGTGCGCGTTCAGTTAGAACAGAATCTGATTAAGATCACCGCCAATAACCCAGAGCAGGAAGAAGCGGAAGAGATTCTCGATATCGAATATGACAACGCGCCCCTGGAGATCGGCTTTAACGTCAGCTATCTGCTGGATGTGCTCAACAACCTGCCATCGGATGACGTGCGTATCACGCTGATCGATGGTAACTCCAGTGCCCTGATCGAAAATCACGTCGAAGAAGATTCCATGTACGTCGTGATGCCGATGCGACTCTAGTCTTAAGCTGTGCGCGCCCACAAGGGCGTGCCTCTTCTTAGATGGCCCCTGTGCCATTGTCATGAGTATTAGATGAGTTTATCTCGCCTTCATATCGATTCCTTTCGTAATATCGCCAGTGCCCAGTTGCAGCTCGGTGACGGCCTGAATCTAATCTATGGCCAGAACGGCAGCGGCAAGACGAGTATTCTCGAGGCCATCTTCTTTCTGGGGATGGGGCGCTCCTTTCGCAGTCACCTGTCTCAGCGGGTGATTCAGAACGATCAGGACAAGCTAACCCTGTTTGCCCATCTGGAACATTGCGAGCAGGAGACCAAGATAGGGCTGAGGCGATATCGCTCCGGGGAAACCGAGGTCAAGATGAACGGCGAGAAGGTGAAACGTCTGTCCACCTTAGCCGAAACTTTGCCCATTCAGGTGATCACTCCCGAGAGTTTTTCGCTGCTTTTTGAGGGGCCAAAATCCCGTCGTCAGTTTATCGACTGGGGAGCCTTTCATACCGACAAAGGCTTCTACACCGCGTGGGCGAATGTAAGACGAATTTTAAAGCATAGAAATCAGATACTTAAAAGCGAAACTCCTTATCAACAAATTCAGTTTTGGGATAAGGAATTGGTGCGCTATGCCGAAATCGTGACTGAGATACGAAAGCGATATGTAGGCTCGTTAAATGAACGACTTAAGGGTATAATCGAAGAGTTTTTACCTCAGGTTGATGTTAAGGTTTCCTTTACCCGAGGCTGGGATAGTAAAACTGATTATCAGACCCTGTTGCAGGCACAATATCCCAGAGATGTAGCGGCGGGACACACGGCCAGTGGTCCTCATAAGGCCGACCTCAGATTAAGGGTCGGGACTTTGCCTGTACAGGATGCCCTATCCCGAGGGCAATTGAAGTTGCTCGTATGCGCACTGCGTATTGCACAGGGAAAGTTGCTCAAACAACAAATAGATAAAAACAGTATTTATCTGGTGGATGATCTGCCATCGGAATTGGATGCTAGGCACAGGCAACTCTTGCTGCAGCAGCTAAGCGATACGGGCGCACAAGTCTTTGTCACCGCCATCGAGCCTGCGGCAATAATGGATTCGTTAAACACGCCACCCGTTAAGGTGTTCCATGTGGAACAAGGGCGTGTAACGGTAATTGAATAACCGACGAGAGAATAATATGTCAGAGAATAGTTACGATTCTTCGAGTATTAAGGTACTAAAAGGCCTTGATGCGGTACGGAAGAGACCAGGGATGTATATTGGTGACACCGACGACGGTACGGGTCTGCATCACATGGTGTTCGAAGTGGTCGATAACTCTATCGATGAGGCGTTAGCGGGCCACTGTAATGACGTGATCATTACTATTCATGCCGACGGTTCGGTATCGGTAAAGGATGACGGACGTGGTATTCCGGTTGCTATCCACCCTGAAGAGGGGGTTTCGGCGGCTCAGGTTATTATGACGGTACTGCACGCCGGCGGTAAGTTCGACGATAACTCTTATAAAGTATCTGGTGGTCTGCACGGCGTGGGTGTTTCCGTGGTTAACGCCCTGTCTGAGAAGCTTAAGCTGACCATTCGCCGTGACGGCAAGCTGTATGAACAGTTCTACACCATGGGTGAGCCCGATGCGCCAATCGCCGAGATAGGCGAGGCTACCAACACAGGTACAGAGATCCGTTTCTGGCCAAGCCCAGAGACTTTCTCGGACACTCTTTTCCATTTCGATATCCTGGCTAAGCGTGTTCGCGAGCTGTCATTTCTAAACTCGGGCGTAGGTATTCGCCTGATCGATGAGCGCGACAACAAGGATGAGTTCTTCAAGTATGAGGGCGGTATCAGTGCCTTCGTCGATTACCTCAACCTGAACAAGACACCGGTCAACAAAGAGATCTTCCACTTCGTGCAGGAGCGTGAAGACGGCATCACAGTAGAAGTGGCGATGCAGTGGAACGACGGCTTCCAGGAAAACATCTTCTGTTTCACCAACAACATTCCTCAGCGTGATGGTGGTACTCACCTTGCCGGTTTCCGTGCCGCCTTAACCCGTAACCTCAACAGTTACATGGACAAGGAAGGCTTTAACAAGAAAGGCAAGACCTCTGCCACAGGTGACGACGCCCGTGAAGGTCTGACTGCGGTGATCTCGGTTAAGGTACCGGATCCTAAGTTCAGTTCTCAGACTAAAGACAAGCTGGTGTCGAGCGAAGTGAAGTCGGCCGTTGAGCAGACCATGGGTGAGAAGTTGGGTGACTACCTGCTGGAGAACCCGAACGAGGCTAAGCTGATCGTCGGTAAGATCATCGATGCGGCTCGTGCCCGTGAAGCGGCGCGTAAGGCCCGTGAGATGACCCGTCGTAAGGGCGCATTAGATTTAGGTGGTCTGCCAGGTAAGCTAGCGGATTGCCAAGAGAAAGACCCTGCGCTTTCTGAAATTTATATAGTGGAGGGTGACTCTGCGGGTGGTAGTGCCAAGCAGGGTCGTAACCGTAAGAACCAGGCGATTCTGCCGCTTAAGGGTAAGATCCTTAACGTGGAGAAGGCCCGTTTCGACAAGATGCTCTCTTCACAGGAAGTGGCAACCCTGATCACGGCGTTAGGTTGTGGTATTGGCCGTGACGAATATGACCCTGATAAGACGCGTTATCACAACATCGTCATCATGACCGATGCTGACGTCGACGGCTCGCACATTCGTACCTTGCTGTTGACCTTCTTCTTCCGTCAAATGCCTGAGCTTATTGAGCGTGGCTATGTGTTTATCGCTCAGCCACCACTGTACAAGGTGAAGAAGGGTAAGCAGGAACAGTATCTGAAAGATGATCCGGCACTGACCGAATACCTGACCAACTTGGCACTGGACGGCGGTGAGATCCATCCGTCTCAAGACGCACCGGCAATGTCTGGCGCGCCACTCGAGAAGTTGGTTTATCAATATCGCGAAGTGGAAGCGATTTTCGATCGCCTAGAGCAACGTTTCCCTATCATGTTGACCGAACGCATGCTGTATCAGCCTGGTTTGACCAGCGATACCCTGGCCGACGAAGCTAAGGTGAAGCAGTGGTGTGACAACTATGTGGCGGCCTTGACCGAGGCGGAATCCGGTGGCTTTATCTTTAGCGCCGAGCCTTTCCTCGACCCTGAGCGTCAGGTCTATCTGCCTAAGGTGACGGTACGTAAGCATGGTATCGATACCCACTATCTGTTCTCATACGACTTCTTGCAGTCGAGCGATTACCAGCGTATGACGGCACTGGCCGAAGCTCTGGAAGGTCTGATCGAAGAGGGCGGTTATGTGAAGCGTGGCGAGCGAGTGAAAGAGGTTTCTTCGTTTGTCGAAGCCCTGGATTGGCTGATGAACGACTCTAAGCGTGGCCTCTACATCCAGCGCTACAAGGGACTGGGCGAGATGAACCCTGAGCAGCTGTGGGAAACCACCATGGATCCTGAGTCGCGTCGTATGCTGAAGGTGACCATCGAAGATGCCATCGCCGCCGATCAACTGTTTACCTGCTTGATGGGTGATCAGGTTGAGCCGCGTCGTGACTTCATCGAGTCTAACGCCCTCAACGTGGCCAACCTGGACGTATAACAGGTTGCGAATGTGAAAAGCCCCGGAAGACCGGGGCTTTTTTGTATGTGTACGACGCAAAGCAAAGCTATCTTAGTGCTTCACGCTTGCCACAGGCTTTTGGTTATCGTTCCAGGCTTGCTCTTATCGCCCTGGCAAACTCCAGAGCCTCTGGATTGTCGCCATGAAGGCAGAGGCTGGTGGCCCGGCAGCTAACGACTTCACCGCTTAATGCCTTCACTCGTTGCTGCTTTACAATAGATGTGACCTGGGCAAGTACCCCTTGTGTGTCTTTGATGAGGGCACCAGGCTGTGCGCGGGGGGCCAGTGTGCCATCGGCCAGGTAGCCGCGATCGGCGAAGGCCTCTTCTATCACCTCAAGTCCTGCCAGCCTTGCCTGACTGACCAAGGGGCTGCCGGCCAGTATCATCAGCTTCAAATCAGGATCGATCGCCTTGATGGCTCGAATGAGAATACCGCCCAGGAGGGGATCCTGGGCCGCGTCGTTGTATAGGGCACCGTGAGGCTTAACGTGGTGAAGTTCGACGCCCAGCTCCTCGCATATGGCGCCTAAGGCGTTAATCTGTTGTATTAGTGAGTCAAAAAGCTGTTCGGCATCCATGTCGATAGACTGCCGCCCGAAGTTGGCCCTGTCGGGGTAGCTGGGGTGAGCGCCAACATTCACATGATATGCCTTGGCACGTTTAACGGTCGCCAGCATGCTCTGGTGATCGCCGGCGTGTCCGCCGCAGGCGACATTGGCCGAGGTGACTAGGGCTAACAGCGCCTCATCTTGGGCGCCGCCCTCGCCGAGGTCGGCGTTGAGGTCGATTTTTAGTGGCTTAACTTCCATCCATTGCCCTCGCTAAGCGGTAGAAATAGTGTTGCCATTCAAGGTTAGCATCTTCCACCTGGTTGGGGCTCACATGCTGAAAGCGGATCGCCTGCCCCGCTCTGGCCTGGGCCAGTTTCCATCTGTCGGCCTCGATAACCACCGCCATTCTCGGGTAGCCACCGCTGGTCTGCGCATCGGCCTGCAAGACGATAGGTTGACCGCCGGGCGGCACCTGGACAACACCCGGCAGCACGGCGTGGGAGCGGAGACTCAGCTGTTTGGCCGAGTCGAGTGACTCACCGGTTAGCCTGGCGCCCATGCGATCATTTTCGGGCGAGACTGTCCAGGCATAGTGCCAGAAGGCCTTACGATCCTGATCGCTAAACTGACTCATCTCCGGGCCGGGCAGGGCCTGCAAGATACCGTCGTTGGCTCTGTGCATTGCTCCGACGGGGCGGCTAAAACTCGCCTTGGCCTCAAGCTTGATACTGAGGGTGTCACCGGATGCCAGCCGGCCTCCTCTATGGCCACCGAACCGTCCGGCCAGGAAGGTGCCGCAGCCGCCAAGTAGCTCGGGCACAACCACGCCGCCTAAGATGGCCAGGTAACCCCACACGCCTTGTCTCGGTCCCTTCAGCGTCAGGCGTTCCCCTGGATTAATCCGCCCACGCCAGCCATGCCACAGGGGACGATCATCTATCTTGGCCTCGAAGGTGGCGCCACAAAGGGCGACCCAGCTTGGGGCCTCGAAGGTCAATTCATAGCTGCCGCTGGCGAGTTCGATGGCGGGGGTATTGTCCTCGTTGCCCAGCAGGCGGTTGGCGAGAATGAGCGAGTACCTGTCCATGGCGCCACCGCTCGGCACGCCGAGATGCCCCTGTCCCTGCCTGCCGAGATCTTGAATGCTGGCCAGGCCGTTTATGCTATCTAGCCGTATCATAGGCAGATCTCCACGGGTGTAAATCTTACTCTGTCACCAGGCTTGAGCAGGTTGGGATGCTCACTCTTGGGGTTGAACAGCACTTCCTTTGTTTGACCTATGATCTGCCAGCCACCGGGGCTGGCCAGAGGGTAGATCCCCGTCTGTTCACCGCCTATCCCCACAGAGCCTGCGGGAACCTCTAGTCTTGGGGTTGCCAGCCTGGGTGTGTGTAGCGCCTCGGGCAGGCCGTCGAGGTAGGCAAACCCAGGTTGAAAGCCGATGAAAAACACCCGGTAACAGGCCTGACTGTGAAGCTTGATCACCTCTTCCGGGTTGAGGTTATGGTATTTGGCGACGGCATGCAGATCCGGCCCCGCCTCACCGCCATAGTTCACAGGGATCTCTATGGTGCGGCTGTCGATCTCCTCAGTTGGCGCGCTGTGCCAAAGGGCGTCGAGTTTCGCCTGCAGGGCTTTTAAGTGTCTGCTCTCCCTGACGACGATCGTCAGATTGTTCATGCTGGGAATGGCCTCTTCGACGCTCGGTAAATGGCGCAATTGTTCGGCTATCCAGCAGAGCTTGGATTGCAGCGCCCAAGAGAGTGCGGCTTGGGGGGCGGGATCGAGAACCAGGGCGCGTTCGCCCAGGGGGTAGATACTTGTCTGCAAAGCGGGCATTAACCTGTGACTGACACTAATCATCTGAGTCTACCCAGCTTGAGGCCCAATAGCCATTAATCCCATGTTCGGACATAAAAAAACGCACCCCTAGGGATGCGTTTTTTGTTTAACGAGCAGCGACTTACTGCAGCAGCGAGATATCTGCCGCGTGCAGGAATTGGGCTCTAAGCTTAGCTAGCAGCGCCAGACGGTTCTGCTTGAGGGCTTCGTCGTCGGCCATCACCATCACGTCTTCGAAGAAGGTGTCTACGCTCTCACGCAGGCTGGCTAACAAAGCCAGTGCCTGTTGGTAGTCGGCATTGGCAAACAGTGGCTCCAGCTGTGGCTGCAGCTCGTTAAGCTTGCTGGCCAGTGCCTGTTCGGCGCTTTCCTGTAGCAGAGTCGCGTTAACTTCGCTGGCTATTTCACCCTCGACCTTGGCCAGGATGTTAGACACACGCTTGTTAGCCGCGGCCAGTGCAGAGGCCTGTTCCAGGCTTCTGAAGTGGGTAACGGCCTTGATACGGCTGTCAAAATCGGCAGGTGAAGTTGGACGACGTGCCAATACCGCCAGGATCACATCGACGCTGATGCCTTGATCTTGGTACCAGGCGCGGAAGCGACCCATGAGAAATTCGAGCACCTGCTCGGCGGTGTCGGCATTGCTCAGGTTAGCACCATGAAGTGCCTGTGCCTTGGCAATCAGGTCAACCAGATCCAGTGGCAAGTTGTTTTCGACACAGATACGCAGGATACCGATTGCCGCGCGGCGCAGGGCGAAAGGATCCGCCGCGCCTTTAGGCGCCTGACCTATACCGAAGATACCCACTAAGGTATCGAGTTTCTCAGCCAGTGCGACCGAGATTGAGATAGCTTGAGTCGGCACTGTGTCGCCAGAGAACTTAGGCTTGTACTGTTCTTCCAGGGCTAGGGCAACTGCCTCGGTTTCACCGTCCAGGCGAGCGTAGTGCATGCCCATGGTGCCTTGCAGATCGGTAAACTCCATCACCATGTTGGTCATGAGATCTGACTTAGAGAGTAGACCGGCACGGCCTGCCTGCTCGCTGTCGGCGCCAATGCCTTGAGCGACGAAGGCGGCGAGGGCAGAGATGCGCTCGACTCTGTCTTTGATGGTGCCAAGCTGTTGCTGGAATACCACGGTTTCCAGGCTGGCAAGACGAGATTCCAGGCTATGCTTCTTGTCGGTATTGAAGAAGAATTCAGCGTCGGCAAGACGTGGGCGAACCACTTTTTCGTTACCCGCGATGATCTGCGCCGGATCCTTAGATTCGATGTTGGCCACGAAGATGAAGTGCGGTAGCAGGGCGCCTGACTTATCGAATACCGGGAAGTACTTCTGATCGCCTTTCATGGTGTAGACCAGGGCTTCTGCCGGCACATCGAGGAACTTCTCTTCGAAGTTTGCGGTAAGCACGACTGGCCATTCGACCAGAGAGGTCACTTCTTCCAGTAGATCTTCATCTATCTCGGCTGTGCCACCAATGGTATCGGCAGCGGCCTGAGCATTGGCCTTGATCACGGCCATACGCGCCTGATAGTCGGCCATCACCTTGCCCTGGGTTTCCAGTGCGGTGAGATAGTTGTCTGCATGATCCAGCTCCAGGGTATCGACTCCCATGAAGCGATGGCCGCGTATGGTGCGCGCCGATTCGATACCCAGTAGTTCACCCGGGATCAGCTCATCGCCCATCAGCATGGTTACCGTGTGTACCGGACGGATAAATTGTGTCTTGTTGCTGCCCCAACGCATAGGCTTAGGAATAGGCAGCTTGTCCAGGGCGCGCTGAGCCATCTCGGCAACCAGTGACTTAGTCTCGACACCGACAACCTTGGCCTTATGTAGCAGCCACTCGCCCTTATCTGTAGTGAGGCGCTCGGCCTGGTCGACCGTGATGCCGTTACCACGGGCCCAGCCCATGGCGGCTTTCGTTGGGTTACCCTCGGCGTCGAATGCCTGGGCGATGGCAGGGCCACGCTTTTCAACCACCTTGTCGGCCTGGGCCGTAACCAGGGCGTTGACCTTAAGGGCCAGACGACGTGGCGCCGCGTACCAGGTAGCCGATTCATATCTTAGTTCGGCCTTTTGCAGCTCTTCTTCGAAGTTAGCCAGGAAAGACTCGGCTAAGGTGCGCAGGGATTTTGGCGGTAACTCTTCAGTGCCTACTTCAATGAGTAAGTTTTCAACATTCATTCTAATATACCTCTACTTACACATTGGGAAGCCAAGTGCTTCACGGGCTTGGTAATAGGACTCAGCCACTGACTTGGCCATGGTGCGCACGCGCAGGATATAGCGCTGACGTTCGGTGACCGAGATGGCATGACGGGCATCGAGTAGGTTGAAGGCGTGAGACGCTTTCATTACCTGCTCATAGGCAGGCAATGGCAGTGGCGTTTCTAATGCTAACAGCTCGTTACAGGCCTTCTCACAATCGTCAAACTGCTTGAACAGCACTTCGACGTTGGCGTGTTCGAAGTTGTAGGTCGATTGCTCGACCTCGTTTTGATGGAACACGTCGCCATACATGATCTTACCCATAGGGCCGTCGGTCCATACCAGATCATAGACGCTGTCGACTTCCTGGATATACATGGCCAGACGCTCTAGACCATAGGTGATCTCACCGGTAACCGGACTACACTCTAGGCCACCTACCTGTTGGAAGTAGGTAAACTGAGACACTTCCATGCCGTTGAGCCAGACTTCCCAGCCCAGACCCCAGGCGCCCAGGGTAGGAGATTCCCAGTTGTCTTCCACGAAGCGAACGTCATGGATATTCATGTCGACGCCTAAGGCCTCGAGAGAACCCAGGTAGAGTTCCTGAATATTGCTTGGCGACGGCTTAAGGACCACCTGGAACTGGTAGTAGTGCTGCAGACGGTTAGGGTTTTCACCGTAACGACCATCGGTAGGACGACGACAAGGCTGAACATAGGCGCTGCTCATCGGCTCAGGGCCAAGAGAACGCAAGAAGGTCATAGGGTGGAAAGTGCCCGCACCTACTTCCATGTCCAGCGGTTGAACGATGGCGCAACCTTGCTGCGCCCAGTATTCCTGCAGGGTTAAGATGAAACCCTGGAATGTTTTTACGTCATGTTTCGTCGTCATGTCTACTACTGTCGGCTTGTGATAGAAAATGGTTTCGATTATACCTTGTTGAAAAAGGCTTATGTAGGTTATTTTTTACCTTAACGGCGGAAAAATAGGAAAAAACACCATGGATGTTAAGCGTTGTGGCTGGGTCGGCGAAGATCCGCTATATCAGGCGTATCATGATGAGGTTTGGGGGCGTCCCGTGTATAACGCTAAGGAACTGTTTGCCAAGCTCTGCCTGGACGGGCAGCAGGCAGGACTCTCCTGGATCACCATACTCAAGAAGCAGCAAAATTATGAGGCTGCCTTTGCGGATTTTGACCCTTACGTTATTGCTAAGTTTGATGAGCAAAAGGTAGAGGAATTACTACAAAATCCTGGCATTATTCGTAACCGGCTCAAGGTGAACTCCATCATCAAGAATGCCAGGGGCTACATTGCTTTCGTGGAGCAGGGCAACGATTTCTCCGAATTTCTCTGGAGTTTTGTTGGCGGGCAGCCCAAGTTGAATCATTTTCAGCGGCTGGATCAGCTACCCGCGCAGACCCCCGAGTCGGAAGCTATGTCGAAGGCATTAAAAAAGCTTGGGTTTAATTTTGTCGGCCCGACCATCTGCTATGCCTTCATGCAGGCGGTTGGCATGGTCAACGACCATACCGCCGACTGTTTTTGCTACCAAGACAAGTCCAGTTAAGCGCATTAGTAACCCTTAAAGCGCATGGTGGAAGGGTCATCTGTCTGCAGATAGATGGCCTGAAACTGTGTCTCCCCTGTGTCGAGTCGAGTCTGCTTGATAAATGCGTAGTTCTTATCAAATTCACTTAATTTATCAATGCTTTGTTGGCTTATAGTGTCTGTTGTAAGGCTTAGGGCACAGATTCTGTCTCCGCAGGCATATTTTTCACTATATATGGCCTCCAGAAAATGAGCGAGTCTGTCGGCCAGTACCGTCTGGCGCTGTTGGCTGGTGGTATCATAGTTGTCGAGGGACTCGATGAGCTCGACATAGGCTTGCAGATCTTGATTGAGTAGCTGTTTTATCTGCTCACCATTAATGATCCCCTGTGCATCAATGATTTGTGCCACCAGTTGCTTGGCTGAGGTCAGATTGTCGTCCTTTACTTCATTCGATTCGTCTGTATCTGTATCGACCTTATTCCCGCTGTCGCTGTTTCCACTAATAAGGCCTGCTGTTTCTACCTTGCTGCTAGTCTGGTCCGGAGACTGATTTTGATCACTCTTGTCTTGGTTAACCTGGGCGGTGGCAATCCTTGCCTCATTTCTTGATTGAGTTCGGTATGCCTCTAGCATCAAGTAGCCGATGGCCGAGACGGATAATAGTATGAGTAGGGGGAGTTTTACGGATTTCATTTCCAGTGTCCTTTTGGGGTGCGCTCTTCCTGATTTAGCTGTGGTCGATTAGCTTAGGCTAATTTACTGCCGGGTGTAAATACAAGATATAAAAAAGGGTGTTCCACGTGAAACACCCTTTTTGCCTTTTAGGTCATTTTTGTTCTGTTTTTAAATTTTTCTGAAATTAAAATTCGTGGCGGATATTGGCCAGATTTTAAAATTCAAAACGTTTAATTTTCGAAGAAAAATGGTTTACGTTTGCTCTTGTCACCATTGAGTTGATTCATCGACTCGGCGTCGAACAGTTTACCGTTGACCATGGTGTAACTCACCTTGTCTGTGACTCGGATATCTTCCAGCGGATTGCCATCGATAACGATCAGGTCGGCCAGCTTGCCCGACTTGATTGAACCGAGTTGATGATCCATGCCGAAGGTTTCCGCCGGATTGATGGTGGCCGTCTTTAACACCTCCATGTTATCCATGCCGCCTTGGGCAAACATCCACATCTCCCAGTGTGCGGCTAAACCTTCACGCTGGCCATGGGCACCTATGTTTGGCTTCACACCAAGGTCGTTGAGTTCGTTTGCGACTCTGGCGACATTGAAGTGGTTATAGTGACCGTCCGGTGCGGTAGGGCGACGCATGGAGCGCGCCTCTAGCAGATCGCTCGGCACATACTTAGACAGACGAGGGTGAGACCAGACATCTGTTTTATCGTACCAATAGTTTTCACCCGAAATACCACCATAGGCCACCACTAGGGTTGGCGTATAGTGAACCTCTGTCTGGCTCCAGAACTGTTTGATATCGCTGTAGATGGCGGCCGCGGGCAGAGAATGCTCTACCGTGGTATGGCCGTCGGCGATCATGGTGAGGTTATGCTGTAGCAGGCTGCCGCCTTCTGGTACCACCATCATCTCAAGTTCTCTCGCGGCCGCGATCACCTGCTGGCGCTGATTGCGCCTTGGCTGGTTATAGCTCTTCACGCTGAAGGCGCCAACCTTCTTGAGGCGCTCCAGATGGAACCTGGCGTCGTCTACCGAGTCGATGTGAGAGGTATAGCCGGGTAAGTTCGCCCCATAGAGAATGGTGCCCGTTGAGAAGATTCTCGGCCCGACGATATTACCCGCCTTCTGCTGCTCAGATGCGGCGAAGATCTCAGTAGTGTCGTTAGATGGGTCGTGAATGCTGGTCACACCCAATGCCAGGTTGGCATACAGCTCCCAGTTCTGCTGAGGAATGATCTCATTCTCTCCTTGAGCGCCGTGGGCGTGGGCATCGAACAGGCCGGGCATAATGCTCTTGCCCTTGATGTCGATAACCTGGGCGCCATTAGGCACCTGAGTGTTGGCGTCGCCGACGGTGATGATCTTGTTGTTCTCGACGATCACCACGCCGTTTTCGATCACCTTGTCATCCTCCATGGTGATCACCCGTCCACCGACGAAGGCTATGGTTCCACGTGGAACATCGGCCTTCTTCTCGAAGCCAATCTGAGTGATCTTAGGTTCGATAGTCGGCGCTTTCTTGTCGGCCTGATAGTCGGCGTCGACATCCATCTGGTACAACTCTGGGCCAAGTGTCCAGTAGAGTTGCGAGCTGTCGCCGTTCCAACTAATGCTTTCACCGGCGCGAATGCTGAGCTGAGTCACAGGTAGGTTATCGGCCTTAGGACCTATCTCTATGGTCTCGCCATGCTTGGCAAATGGGGTGACCCATACCTTGAAACGCTCGGCAAAGGCCAGCTGTTTGCCGTCTGGAGAGACCCTGAATTCGGTAGCATGCTTGCTGGTGTAGTGCACTCGCTTCTGGAAACCGTGTAGGTTGATCGAGGCTAGCTGAGGTGTCTCGCCATGATCCATGAAGAAGACGCGATCACTGTCGGCACCAAACTGGGGTTGAAAGCCATCGGGTGTGATCTTGCGGCTCTCTTTGCCCTTGATGTCGACAACATAGAGGCCGGGTTCCTGTGACCAGGTGCGCGGCGTGATATAACCGCCCTTGATCTTACGGTAAACCACGAGATCGCCATCGGGAGAGAAGGTGGGTTCTACATACTTGCCAGGCTCTTGGGTCAGTGTCTTGCTGCGACCGCCACGAGCATTGATGATGCGGACGCTGCCTTGCTTGTCGTCGTCCCAAGTGGTGAAGACTATCTTCTTACCGTCACGAGACCATTGAGGATAGAGCTCTCTTACCTCATCGTCTAAATTGGTCAGGCGGCTAACCTTACCTTCAGGAAGACGCTTGATCCACAGCTTACCCAGTGCCTCGTAAACCACCTTATCACCGTCCGGTGATACTTGCGCCATGCGCAGCATCTTCACGTCGAAGCTGTCTTGATCGATATTCTGCTTGAAGCGCACCGAGGGTTGCACCGCGAGCTCTGTTTTCACCTTGAAGGGGATCTCTTTAACCGACTTGCTCTCAATGTCTAGGCGGTTGATCTTACCTCCTGCCCAGAAGACCAGTTCTTCATTATCTGCCGTCCAGCTCATGCTTGGATAAACGCCGTGGATGGCCCAGGTTTCCTGCATGTCGCGGTCGAGCTTGTCATAGAGCCTGGTCTGTTTGCCCGACTTAAGATCCAACAAATAGAGTGTCGACTGGAAACCATCGCGCTTGATGTAGGCGAGTTTAGTGCCGTCCGGGCTAGGGGTTGGGCGAATCGCGCCGCCGGTACCTTCGATCAGTACCTCTATGTCGCCGGTCTGGGTGTCATAGCGCTTGATCTTGTAGATGCCTTTGACCGAATCCTTGGAGTAGTGGAAAGTCTTACCCGGGGTGGCATCCTGACTGAAATAGACATAGCGACCATCCGGTGAATAAGCGGGCTCGCCCAGGTCTTTCTGTTCGTTCGGGCGTTCGGTTAACTTAACCCCTGTACCGCCGGCAACATGATAGAGCCAGACTTCGCCGGCACCCAGGCTGCGACTACCGGTAAAGTGTTTACGGCCGATGAGGTATTGAGAATCCGGGCTCCATGCTGGACTGTTGAGCAGGCGAAAGGTTTCCTTGGTGACCGGGCGAGGATCTGTACCGTCGGCATTCATCACCCAAATATTGTCGCCGCCATCTTCATCCGAGGTGAAGGCGATATGCTTACCATCGGGACTATAGACGGGTTGCATCTGCCAGGCGATGCCTTGAGCCAGTGGCTTGGCTTCGCCGCCTTCGATAGGCATCTGATAGATGTCACCCAGTAGGTCAAATACGATATGTTTGCCGTCTGGGCTGACACTGACGTTCATCCAGGTGCCTTCGGTGACGTCTATCTTAACCTGTTCCAGTGGGGCCTTGGTCGGAGCATTCACCTGCCAGGCTGAGTCGGCATCTTTGTCCGCCGCCCAGCTGGGCAGGGAAAGGCTGAGGGCGATCGCCGCGCAGAGGGGTGTTAATTTTTGTTTTAGCATAGGAGTTCCCAGTTTCATTATTATCCTTGGTTGGGCGCCTTAGAGTGGCTACATAGAGGTGTTGTATATAATCAGCCCTAGTTATCGCATAAATTCGATAACAGTAAAACCTAATTTCTGTGACATTTGGTGAATGGTGAGCATAGCCTGGGTGGCTTAAGTTGGGCTTAAATCCGGTTTAAGTTTGGCGGGCTCGAGAGGCATTGTGAATGTTGATACGACAGGGGAGTTTTGGCCAGGGACGAAGCCTATGTTGAAGCTTAAGCTAACCCTGGAGGGCGGATAGTTTGGCAGCCAGGGTGGCTGCCAGAGGAGGATGCTTAATCCGAGCTATTCGGCTAGCTCTACGCTATCGCCGATACTGATCTCGGCATCGTTAAGCACCCTGCAGGTGACGCCACCGCGCCAGTCGGGACGCAGGGCTGCCTCGAGTCCCGCATAAGCCATTTCCATCTTCTTGCAGGGATCGGTTTCGCCGGTGATCTCCAGTTCGAGCGAGCCGATTCGAATGATTTTGCCTAGGTCTTGCTTGCTGAAGCTGATGCCGTCTATGAGTAAGTTGGCTCTACGTGTGGTCCAGGGGAGTTCGGTATCGAGTGTCTGACAGGCATCTTGCCATTGCTGCGCCGACAGTAGGGTGACCTGACGTTTACCTGGCTTTCCAAATACATCTTGTGCGACTCCTGTGCTGGTGGTGACGAGTGCCGCCGAGGTTTCCAGCATGGGTCCACCTTTGACTACCTTGTAGCTAATGCCTTGTAAACTTGCCATTTTATTTAAAATCCTTTTGAATGCCGAATCTCAGTGTAAACCGTGACTCGAGCCGCTGGCAAGGGGATTCGGCAGTGTGCCGAGCGAGGCTAGGGGACGAGGGAAAAGGATTGCAGATAAGGCTGCGCCGAATGCATTACAGCCTTGAACGCTAGGGCAAGTGCTGGCTTAGAGCCCCTTCTTGATCAGGTACTGATAAGGGGTAGAGTCTGTCTGGCTGGCGATTAAGGTGTGATCCATAAATTCGCAGAAGCTGGGAATATCACGTGTGGTTGCAGGGTCGTCGGCAATGATCAGCAGCGTCTCTCCGTCACTCATCTTGCGCACCGACTTTCGCACCATCATCACTGGCTCGGGACAACGTAGCCCTAGGGCATCGAGTTGGTGTTGTGCTTGTGCAAAAGGGTCGCTCATATCGTAAACCTTAATTGAAGTGAGACCGGATGAAATAGAGGGGGCTAATATTACGCTAGCCGGACGGTTAAGCCAAGTCATGCCCCCTGGATTTGTGATCCTTCTAAGGACGTTTCACGTGAAACAGGCCTGATCATACCAAGGCGACGAAACGTGCCTGAGTCACCTCTTGAAGGTCTGTGGGAGTGAGCTCGATATCCAGGCCACGGCGCCCGCCACTGACATAGATCTCGGGCAAGTGCTCGGCACTTGTATCGATAAAGGTGGCAAGACGTTTCTTCTGTCCTATCGGACTAACCCCACCCAGCACATAGCCTGTACTGCGTTGAACCTTATCCGGCGCAGCCATGGCCGCCTTCTTAGCCTTTGCCGCCTTGGCCAGCTGTTTAAGGTTTAACTTCTTAGCTACCGGGATGATGGCGACCACAAGATTGCCACTGTCCAGTTCGGCCACTAACGTCTTGAAGACTAACTCGGTAGCAAGATTCAGCTTCTCGGCGGCCTCCAGGCCATAGGCGCCTGCATTGGCGTCGTGTTGATATTGATGGAGACGATAGGGGATCTTGGCCTTATCGAGCATCTTAGTTGCGGGTGTCATGATTCTCTCTTATTGGCGATTTACGCATAACCTTGACCAAAAGGTCTGAGTAGGGAAGTGTAGCGATAACCCGCCAGTTGAGGCTGTGATAGAGGGCGAGGTTTTTTGCTTCCGTTTGCAGGTACAGGCTGTCGGCGCCTGAGGCTAATGCGTAATGCTCTGCGGTGGCTATCAGTCTCTTGGCAATGCCTTGTCCTCTATTAGCAGATATTACATAGATGCCGCCTAGCCACACGCTATCGACTGGATACTCTGGGTGTTCCTGATATCTGAGTTGAATCGCGCCGACGGGAAGGCCGTCCTCTAAGGCGAGCCAGAGTTACGGGATCCCCGAGAGTTGCAGATATTGGCTTAGCGTATGAGTCAACTCAGCCTGAGTGCGATTGGCACCTAAGTGCCCCCACTCCTCGTGATACCAAGCAGCGACCTGCGCTATGGCCTCGGGCTTGTCGATCAGCCGGACTATCTCCATCTGCATTCATCTCCGTTAGGGTTTCCAGTAAAGATATTATACCAATCGTAATAAACAATTGATCATTCTAGCTTGTTAAAACGCGTGATAACTGTATTAGTATTTTTAATTGTAGAATAACTACTTATCTAAAAATCCTGCTCTGTTCTCAAGCGTTTTTCCTGCGCTATTTCTGATCACATGTTTACTGTGATTGGTATTACAGGTGTGGCGATGAAGTGAAAGTCCTGAGAGTGCTAACCCTAGGGCCTGTTGACCTTTTGAGAACAATTTTTGTTCTAATTGAGCACGTTCAAATCGCGGCATGAGGCTTGAAGTATAGTTATTCTATATAAAAGCCGAGTAACAAAGCGTTGAACGTGCTCAAGACGAACCCTGCGGGCAGCGTCTGTATCATTTTTTTACTGCGTTATCGCTCATTGATGTAGCACACTAGATTACAATCGCTCTGCCTTGTATAAAAGCGATACAGAATGCTGCAAAAATGAACGCGAAAGATAAACAGGCCCTAGATCATCAGGTTTCACGTGAAACAAAAAAGGAGCGACTCGGTCGCTCCTTCTATCAGGCTAATATTCGGGGGGCGGGTTATGCGCGCTCGAATACCGTTGCTATGCCTTGGCCCAGGCCGATGCACATAGTTGCCAGACCTAAGGTCGCATCTTTGCTTTCCATCAGGTTGATTAGCGTAGTCGAGATACGTGCACCCGAGCAGCCCAGCGGGTGACCCAGGGCGATGGCGCCACCGTTGAGGTTAACCTTCTCATCGACCAGATCCATCAAGCCCAGATCCTTCACACAAGGCAGCGACTGCGCGGCAAAGGCCTCGTTGAGTTCGATAAGGTCTATGTCATTCATGGTAAGGCCTGCACGCTGCAAGGCTTTCTGAGTGGCCGGTACTGGACCATAGCCCATGATGGCCGCGTCACAGCCAGCTATCGCCATTGAGCGGATGCGAGCACGAATCGGCAGACCCAGTGCCTTGGCTTTCTCTTCTTCCATCACCAACATGGCCGAGGCGCCGTCTGACAGTGCCGACGAGGTGCCTGCGGTGACAGTGCCGTTGGCCGGGTCGAATACCGGACGCAGTGTTGCCAATGATTCCAGTGAGGTCTCGGGACGAATAACCTCGTCATGCATCACCTTGACCAGTGCGCCGTTGGCATCGTGACCTTCGATGGCATGGATCTCGTTGGCAAAGCGTCCCTCTATGGTGGCCGCGTGAGCACGTTGGTGTGAACGTACCGCAAACTCATCTTGCTGCTGACGCGTGATGCCGTGCATCTTACCCAGCATCTCGGCGGTCAGACCCATCATGCCAGAGGCCTTGGCGACATTGTTGGCCAGGCCGGGGTGGAAGTCGACGCCGTGGTTCATCGGCACATGACCCATATGCTCGACACCGCCGACGATAAAGGTATCACCCATGCCTGTCATGATGGCGCGCGCGGCTTGGTGGATGGCTTCCATCGACGAGCCACACAGACGGTTTACCGTGACGGCGCCGGCTTGTTTCGGGATACCGGCCAGTAGCGCCGAGTTACGTGCAATGTTGAAGCCCTGTTCCAGCGTCTGCTGTACACAACCCCAGATGACGTCTTCTATGGTGTTAGGGTCTAGTTGAGGATTGCGCACCAACAGCGCCTTCATCAGCTCGGCAGAGAGCGTCTCGGCGCGTACATTTCTAAATACTCCAGCCTTAGAGCGGCCCATGGGAGTACGGATGCAATCTATAATAACTGCTTGTTTCATTATTCTATTCCTTCCGGGTGATTAGGCTGGGTAGTAGCTGCCGTTGGCGGCGGCCAGTTCACGCATCTTGTCGGTTACCTGATACAGGCCACCCAAATGGGCGTACTGATCGGCGAGGGCGACGAAGTTAGCGACACCTAAGGTGTCCAGGTAGCGGAACACACCTCCTCTGAATGGAGGGAAACCGAGTCCATAAACGAGTCCCATATCGGCTTCGGCTGGCGTGGCGATGATGCCTTCTTCCAGACAACGTACCGTCTCGATGATCATAGGGATCATGGTGCGGGCGATGATCTCGTCGCTGCTGAATTCCTTCTGCTCGCCGAAGGCGTTACCGAGGAGTTCATAGCTGAGCGGGTCGACCTCTTTCTTAGGCTTACCGCGGCGATCCACCGAATATTGATAGAAACCTTTGCCGTTCTTCTGACCGAAACGCTCGGCCTCGAACATGACATCTATGGCGTCTTTGCCTTGTTTCGCCATTCTGTCTGGGAAACCTTCGGCCATTACAGCCTGGGCGTGATGACCCGTGTCCAGACCGACTACGTCGAGCAGGTATGCGGGGCCCATAGGCCAGCCAAACTGCTTCTCCATCACCTTATCGATGGCCGCGAAGTCGGCGCCATCTTCCAGCAGGCCGCTAAAGCCGGCGAAGTAGGGGAAGAGTACGCGGTTAACGAAGAAGCCAGGGCAGTCGTTGACCACGATAGGCGTCTTGCCCATTTTGGCGGCGTAAGCCACGACGGAGGCGATGGTCTCTTCAGAGCTGTGCTCGCCGCGGATAACCTCAACCAGCGGCATCTTGTGTACCGGGTTGAAGAAGTGCATGCCACAGAAACGCTCTGGCTTCTGTAGGCTCTTGGCCAGTAAGTTGATGGAGATGGTCGAGGTGTTAGAGGTGATGATGGCATCGTCGGCAACGACTTGCTCTACCTCGGCCAGTACGGTCGACTTGACCTTAGGATGTTCGACAACGGCTTCCACCACCACGTCGGCTTGCTTGAGCGCGTCATAGTCCAGGGTGGCGTGGATGTTGTTGAGTACACCCGCCATCTTGGCCGGTGTAGAGCGGCCGCGATTGATCTGTGCGGTGAGCAGCTTAGCCGCCTCATTTAGCCCAAGATCCAATGCCGCCTGATTGATATCTTTCATTACGATAGGCGTGCCCTTGCTGGCACTCTGGTAGGCGATACCGCCACCCATGATACCCGCACCCAACACGGCGGCCGAGTCAACCGAACTTGCCTGCTTGGATGCCTTCTTGGCCTTGCCTTTTACTAACTGATCGTTGAGGAAGATGCCGATAAGCGCCTTGGCCACGTCTGTCTTGGCCAGCTTGATGAAGGCCTGATGTTCTACCTGCAGAGCCTCGGCACGTTCACTCTCGGCGGCCTGCTCGATCACCTCGACGGCGGCCATAGGCGCCGGATAATGTTTACCGGCAACCTTGAATACCATGCCCTTGGCAGTGGCGAAAGACATCATGGCTTCCAGCTTAGGCAGGGTGAGTGGCGACAACTTACGCTGACGACGGGCCTGCCAATCTATCTTCTCGGCGATGGCATCTTGTAGCATCTGGCGCGCAGCCGTTTCTAGCATTTCGGGGGCGACAACCGCGTCGATGGCGCCAACTTTGAGGGCGGCTTCCGGGCGTTGATCTTTACCTGTGGTGATCCACTCCAGCGCGTTGTCTGCACCAATCACGCGAGGCAGACGAACGGTACCGCCGAAGCCTGGAATGATGCCTAGCTTGGTCTCGGGAAGGCCGATGCGCGCCGTGGTGTCGGCGATACGCAGGTCCGTGGCTAAGATGGTTTCACAACCACCGCCCAGGGCGAAACCCTTGATGGCCGACAGGGTGGGGAATGGCAGATCTTCGAGCTTGTTGAACACCTTGTTGGCGTCTTCTAACCAGCCCTGTAGCACGCTATCTTCTTGTGCAAAAAGTCCCAGGAATTCTGTGATGTCGGCGCCTACGATAAAGGCATCTTTGCCCGAGGTGAGCATCAGACCCTTGACGCCTTGAGTTTGTGTCAGGGCATCGAGTGCGTCGTTAAGAGAATTGAGGGTCTCTCGATCAAACTTATTGACTGAGCCCTCGGCGTTAAAACAGAGCCGAGCGATATTGTCTTCAAGTAATTCCACTTGAATCGTAGGACTTTGGTAGATCATTGCTTGCTTCCTTATTGCTTAAAGAGCGCCACCCACTATTAGAATCTTATAGCGTGGGTAAAAATCTCTATCTTACAGCAGGCCATCATTTGACCAGTTGCTGCTCAGTGTGCGTCTAAATCAGATAAATTTCAACACCCAATTTAAACACTCGTTTAATTTTGTTCGATTAGGGGGATTTTTGCCCTTATGTTAGACTCACTAGATCATAGTCGCTGTACTAAAAATAGCGCCTTTTCATTACACCTTTTCAGCCAAAGGGAGGGGTGAAAGAAGGGGCCGAAAAAGAATAACAGGAAGCCTATTATGGAAAACTTAGCCACCCTTTATCCCGCCCATATTGCCGAACTCAACCGGCGTGTCGCCGAGATCACCGCAAGAGAGCAGTTGGCCGGCTTAGTGATTCATTCGGGTCAGCCCCATCGTCAGTTTCTCGATGATCTGGATTACCCTTTTAAGGTTAATCCCCACTTCAAGGCCTGGCTTCCGGTTATCGATAATCCCCACTGCTGGCTGATAGTGAATGGTCGGGACAAGCCGCAGCTCATCTTCTATCGTCCGGTGGATTTCTGGCATAAGGTCGCGGATCTGCCCGATGATTTCTGGACTGCAGAGATAGAGATTAAGGTGTTGACCAAGGCGGATAAGGTGGCGGATCTTCTGCCGACTAACTTGCAAGAGTGGGCCTATATTGGTGAGCACCTGGATGTCGCCGATGTACTCAGCTTTGGCAGTCGCAACCCTGAAGCGGTAATGAGCTACCTACATTATCACAGAGCCAGCAAGACAGAATATGAGCTGGCCTGCATGCGCAAGGCGAGTGAGATAGGTGTGCGTGGTCATGTGGCGGCCAAGAGCGCCTTTTATGCGGGGGCCAGCGAGTTTGAGATCCAGCAGGCCTATCTGGCCGCGACCGATATGGGTGAGAACGATGTGCCCTATGGCAACATCATAGCGCTGAACCAAAATGCGGCCATACTGCACTACACGGCGCTTGAGCATGTGTCGCCCAAGCAGCGACTCTCTTTCCTTATCGATGCCGGCGGCAGTTTCCATGGTTATGCCTCGGATATCACCCGTACCTATGCCTTTGAGAAGAACCTGTTCGGCGACCTAATCGCCGCCATGGACAAGCTACAGTTGGATATCATCGACATGATGCGTCCCGGCGTGAAATATGTGGATCTGCATCTGGCGACTCACGAGAAGCTGGCGCAGCTGCTGCTGAACTTCAAGCTGGTGCAAGGCGATGTGCAGGGACTAATAGAGCAGGGGATCACCAGCGCCTTCTTCCCTCACGGCCTGGGGCATATGTTGGGCCTACAGGTGCATGACATGGGGGGCTTCCTCCACGACGAGCGCGGCACGCATATTGCGCCGCCTGATGCGCATCCGTTTCTACGTTGCACCCGTACATTGGTGGCCAACCAGGTGCTGACCATTGAGCCGGGCCTGTACATCATAGATACCCTGCTCAACGAGTTTAAGCAGGATGGCCGCGCCGAGTCGATTAACTGGGCTATGGTGGATCAGGTGCGTCCTTTCGGTGGCATTCGTATCGAAGACAACGTGATTGTCCATAGCGATCGTAACGAGAATATGACCCGTGATCTGGGTCTGCATGGTTAACAGGTAAGGCGTTTTTGAGCGAGAGTTATCCCATTCCGGCTCAGCCGATCACCATAGAAGAAGAGATAAAGCATAGCCGCTTTATCTCTTTTCTCTTTCATTGCCCGTCTGAAGAATTGCTGAAGTGTGCACTTGCTAACATTAAGTTGGAGTATCCGGGGGCGAATCACTATTGCTATGCCTTTATCGCCGGTGCGCCCGACAATAATGTGGCCATGGGCAGTAGCGATGATGGTGAGCCCTCTGGCAGTGCAGGCCGCCCTATGTTGGCGAGCCTGCAAGGTGCCGGGATAGGTGAGATATGTGCGGTTGTGGTGCGCTATTTTGGCGGCACCAAGCTTGGGGTCGGCGGCTTAGTGCGCGCCTACAGCTCTGGCGTTAAACAGGGGTTGGCACAGCTGGAGACAGAGGTTAAACAGATCCGATATCCTGGAAGGCTGGCGTGTGACTATCATCAGCTCAAAGATGTGGAGCACTTTCTCGAACTTTGCGACGGCCAGATCTGCGACAAGATATTTACCGACAGGGTGAGCCTGAGTTTCGAGATGCCCAGGGCGAACCAGAATCGTTTCAATCAGGAGTTGGCGACGTTAAGCCAGGGACGCCTTAAGGCGGAGTTTTCCGACTAATTCGGGAGCAGGCTAACATGTTCGCAAAGGGCTTTTTGCCTCGGGTCACAAAGTGCCAATAAATTTTATACAACTGCCGGGATAAACTATGCGAGAATGTGCCAGTGCGTCTTCGCAAACGGAATAATAAAAACGCCCTAATGCAATATAGAACCATAATAAGAATTACAGGCCTGCTCATGGGTCTGTTTTCTTTGTCGCTTCTGCCGCCAGCGCTAGTTGCCGTGATCTACAAAGATGGCGGGGGCACCGCCTTTCTGCAGGCCTTCTTTCTCAGCCTGTTGCTCGGCTTCGTGCTCTGGTATCCCAACCGACGCCATAAGAAGGATCTGCGTACCCGTGAAGGCTTCATGCTGGTGGTGCTCTTCTGGGGAGTGCTGGGCTCCATAGGTGCCGTACCTTTTATCTTCTCCAGTCAGCCCGATCTCTCGCTCACCGACAGTTTCTTCGAGTCTTTCTCGGCGCTCACCACCACGGGTGCGACCGTGCTGGTGGGGCTGGACAGCCTGCCGAAGGCGATCCTCTTCTACCGCCACCTGTTGCAATGGCTGGGTGGCATGGGGATCATCGTGTTGGCGGTGGCCATCTTGCCCGTGTTGGGGATCGGGGGCATGCAGCTCTATCGGGCGGAGATCCCCGGGCCGGTGAAAGACAGTAAGATGACGCCGCGAATCGCGGAGACCGCCAAGGCGCTCTGGTATATCTATCTGGCGCTCACCATCGCCTGTGCTATCGCCTATTGGATCGCCGGCATGGATGTGTTCGATGCCATCAGTCACTCCTTCTCGACCATCGCCATCGGCGGCTTCTCGACCCATGATGCCAGCATGGGCTATTTCGACAGCACGGCGATTAATATGGTGTGTGTGGTCTTTCTGTTGATCGCGGCGCTGAACTTCAGCCTGCACTTTGCGGCCTTTACCCGCCGCGGCATCAACCTCAAGGTCTACCTGAGAGACGCCGAGTTTAAGGCGCTCATCGTGATCCAGCTGGCGCTGACGCTGATCTGTTTTGCGACCCTGTACCATACGGGTATCTATGACAGTGCCGAAGAGACCTTCGACTTCGCCCTGTTCCAGGCGGTGTCTATCTCTACCACGGCCGGTTTTGGTACCGAAAGCTTCCACATGTGGCCGCTGTTTTTGCCTATGCTGCTGATCTTCTCCAGCTTTATCGGTGGCTGTGGTGGCTCGACCGCGGGTGGCATCAAGGTGATGCGGATGATCTTGCTGTTGCTGCAGGGCTCCCGAGAACTCAAACGCCTGGTGCACCCAAGGGGCATGTTCTCCATCCGCATCAATGGCAAGGCGCTACCGGACCGCATCATAGATGCGGTGTGGGGGTTCTTCTCTGCTTACGCCCTCGTTTTTGTGGTTTGCATGTTGATCCTGATGGCGCTGGGCATGGATAATATCACCGCCTTCAGCGCCACCGCGGCCTGTCTGAATAACCTGGGGCCCGGGCTGGGTGAGGTTGCCAGTAACTATGCCAGCATAGGCGATGGCGAGAAGTGGGTGTTGGTGGTGGCCATGCTATTCGGCCGATTGGAAGTGTTTACCTTATTGGTGTTGTTTACACCGACATTTTGGAAGAATTAATGAGTCGTACCCTAATTATCTATTCGACCGTAGACGGTCAGACGAAAGCTATCTGTGATCAGATTGCCGAGCAGTGCAAATCGGACAATCAGCTGGTGACCATGGTTAGCCTGGAAGAGGCACAGTCGGTCAACCTGTCCTATTTTGACAAGGTCCTCATAGGGGCGAGCATTCGTTACGGTAAACACAGACCCGAACTGTTCCAGTATGTGAATCGTCACAGAGCCGTGTTAGACAGCAAGAAGAACGCCTTCTTTACCGTAAACGTGGTGGCGAGAAAGCCGGAGAAAAACACGCCGGAAACCAATCCCTACATGAAGAAGTTTTTGCAGCTGTCGCTGTGGCAGCCGCAGCAGCTGGGGGTGTTTGCCGGTAAGATAGATTATCCCAAGTATCGATTCTTCGATAAGTTCATGATCCGTTTCATCATGTGGATCACCAAGGGCCCAACAGATACCTCGGGCACGTTTGAATTTACCGATTGGGATAAGGTGCAGGAGTTTGCGAAAGCCTTTAGCGAACGTTAAAGGCTTTCATCTTCCCAGGGCTTATGCGCAGTAACGCTTGTAGAGGATGGAGATCACCTCGGTGACCTGCTCGTTCTTCAGTGTGTAGTAGACGATCTGTGAGCTCTTACGGGTCGCTACCAAGTCTTCGGCGCGCAATACCGCCAGGTGTTGTGACAGCGCCGACTGGCTCAGGGGGACGTTTTCATTCAGCTGTGTCACACTCAGTTCGTTGTCGAGTAGCTGGCACAAGATCATCAGTCTATAGGGATTTGCTATTGCCTTTAGCCACTTGGCTGCGCTCTGGGCATTGGTGACCATTGCATCTACATCAATATCTTTTTGCATACGGCAACTCTCTTGTACTCTATTAATTAGATTGTTCTAATTGAATGGGGAAGTGAAAGCAATGATACTCAGCCAGCCTGGGTAACTCAACGAGAGCCGACCTGTGTCCTTTTAGGATTGCTCATAATTTTGTAGTTATTTTACCCCGAGTTAAATATCCAATTGGTGGTGTATTTCACAAAAACCTTAACTAAATTGTGATCCAATTTGAGGTTTCTCCCGCGCTTTGCTGCAACAATGTGACTCTCTTTTCCAATACAGATGAGTCGTTTATGGCCTCAGTACTAATTGTTTATTACTCTCGCGGCGGTCATACGGCCAAGATAGCCCAGGCTATGACGGCGCACCTGAACACCTTGGGACATAGCTGTGATGCCCTGCGCATTGGCGAGTTTGAGCGTATAGATTGGGAAAAATACGACTATGTCGCCGTAGGTGCCTGTGTGCTCTATGGCAGCTACCACAAGTCAGTGTTCGAATTTGTGACCCGCTATCAGGCCGAGTTGGCGGCCAAGCCTAACAGCTTCTTTAGTGTCAACGTGGTGGCCCGTAACCCGGAGAAGCGGATTCCGGAGAACAACAAGTATCTACAGAAGTTTATCGAGCTTTCTTCCTGGAAGCCTGATGATGTCAAGGTGATCGCCGGTAAGGTGGATTACCCCTCCTGGCGTTGGTACGACAGGTGGATGATCCAGCTGATCATGAAGATCACCGACGGCCCAACAGATCCCAAGGCGGTGATTGATTACACCGATTGGGAAGACGTTAAGCTTTACAGCGAGCACCTGCTGACTCTCAAGGATTAGCCTTAATCGTCCGCCTATCGCGCCAGGGTGACTAGGGCCTGTTGACCTTTTGAGAACAAATTTTGTTCCAATTGAGCACGTTCAAATCGCGGCATGAGGCTTGCAGTTATAGTTATTCTATATAAAAAGCCGAGTAACAAAGCGTTGAACGTGCTCAAGACGAACCCTGCGGGCAGCGTCTGTATCATTTTTCTACTGCGTTATCGCTCATTGATCTAGCACACTAGATTACAATCGCTCTGCCTCGTATAAAAGCGATACAGAATGCTGCAAAAATGAATGCGAAAGATAAACAGGCCCTAAGCTTGCCTCGGCGCAATCTTGCTTGTCACCTGGTCAGACCTCTGGTAGCCTTTGCCCTTCATTTAAGGGAGCCAGGTGAGATGAACCTCTATTTTCGTTTGTTTTGGTTGATGTTTTGGCGGGTGCGCCATTGCCGGAGTATCGATTTTCTGGGTACGAGTAAGATCAGTTATCGCGCCTTGCCTATGGACTGTGACATCAACCTGCATCTGACCAACTCACGTTATCCCGCCCTGATGGACCTGGCTCGCACCTATATGCTGGCCGAGATGGGGCTGCTGAAACGTTTCTTGAAGCTCAAGTGGCTACCTATAGTCAACGCCGCCGAGTTTACCTATATCCGCGACATCAAACCGCTGCGTCGTTTCGATATCGAGAGCCGGCTGGTGGGGTGGGACGAGAAATATTTCTATATCGAGCAGCGCTTCGTCAGCGACGACACGCTCCACTGTATCGTGCATGTGCGAGGCGTATTCGTGAATAACCGTAAACAGGTGCCTATTCCGGATATGCTGAAAGAGGCGGGCTTCGATGGCCCAGCGCCGAGCCTGCCACCGGAAGTCGAGAAGTGGAAAGCCTTCCTCACGCTGAAGAAAGAGCGTAATTTACCTGCCAACTAAGGGATAGGGCGAAAACCCGCCTGCACCGCGGCGCTGGTTAACTCTATCTCTTCCTGTACCTGGATCCAGGCACCCCGAGTGTTAGCCTGATTCAGGTATCTGTCGATGGGATCTAGCTGGTACAGCTTGAAGCGGTTTCTGGCGTGATTCAGGCAAGGGATCAGCGCGCAATCTGCCAGGGTAAAGGCATCGCCACAGAGCCAGTGATTCTCTCTTAACTTGTCGTTCAGCTCGCTTAGAAGCAGCATGATCTCATTCTCTAATTGTCTCGCCTTGAGCGGATTCTCCTCTTCTCGTGCATCCATCTGCTCCAGCAGGTAGAGGGGATTATTCAGGTCGTTATCGATGAGACGGTCATACAGGCGCACTTGTAGGCGCTGTGGGTAATCCTGTGGCAGCAGCCGGGTGCCGGTGGAAAACTCATGGTCTATGTAGTCGATGATGATGCTGGACTCTGGCAAGAGCTCACCGGTACGTGTCTTGAGCAGGGGTAATTTTTCCAGGGGATATTGCTGTTTAAATTCGTTACGGGAAAAGGGATCGCTCAGCTCTATCACCCTGGGATAGAAGTTGGCTTGTTTCTCGTATAGGGCGATCAAGACTTTCTGGGAATATCGAGACAGGGGATGGTAAAACAGTTCCATCAAATGCACCTCCCACTTGCCCAGAACCGATAAGCTAATCTTAGTCCGAAATCCTGCATCTGGCCTGCTTTTTACCTTGCTTTATGCCGTCGTGCGCGGTGTCAGACGGGTGGTCAGCAACTCGATCAGCGCCCTGACTCTGGGTGGGATCACCTCAAGGTAGGGATGCACCTGGTAGAGGGCGCCACGTCCCAGGTGATAGTCGGGTAGCAGATGCACCAGCTGCCCACTGGCAAGGTGCTGGTCTATCAAGGGGGCGGGCAGCAGGGCCACCCCCAGCCCCTGGCGCACCAGGCTCAGGGTACCCTGTAGGCTGTTGCAGTTGAAGAAGGGGGTGAGCTGCAGGCGGACGCGCTCACCCTCGCTGTTTTCAAACTGCCAGTGCCTGGGGAGCCTGTCGCCGGCTAAACCGATCCAATGATGATGGTTGAGATTATCTGGGTGCAATGGCGCACTATGGTGGGCCAGGTATTCCGGGCTGGCGACCAGTAACTCATCGAAGCGGCCCAGCTTGATCTCCTTAACACCGGGCTGACTGGCGGCGCCTATCTGAATTGCCACATCGATCTGGTGTTCGCCCAGATCCAGTTGTCTGTCCTGTATCAGCAAGGAGAGATGCACCTTAGGGTAATCTCGATGAAACTCCTTGATGATGGGGGCGATGACCTCATAGCCTAGGGCTTGAGGAACGGCAAGCGTGATGCTGCCTTGCAGCTCGGCATCGCTGGGATTTAGGGAGGTCTCCGCCTGTTTGGCGAGTTTGAGCAGCTCGGCGCAGTAGCGGTAAAAGGATTGACCCTCCTGGGTCAGAGACAGGCTGCGGGTGGTTCTGTTTAACAGGCGCGACTGACACCTGTGTTCCAGCTTCTTCAGGTGCTGACTCACCATAGAGCGGCTAATGTTTAGTGACTCGGCGGCGCGGGTTAGCGAGCCCTGTTCGACCACGCTGGCAAAGACCAACATGCGGTAGAGTTGTGATGCGTCCATAATTAACCTCACCAGCTTTAGGGCAAGCCGATAACAATCATCTCTGGTTATTGTTTACTAATGTTGTAAAAATAATCCCATATATGGGTTATTTATTGTTGATGATAACCAATAAGTCAAAGTCTGATGCGTGATGGCGAGTCTGCTGGTGGGTGATCCATGGCAAGGCGTGACACGTAATCAGGGTTCAAAAAGTATTTAAGGAGCGGCCAACAGTATGGCGCGATTAGAATCATTCGACAGTATTTATCAGCGTGCCTGTGAGCGCAAAGGCGGAGAAGAGGGCCTAGCTGCCCGTCTGCCAGAGGTGTTACCTCAGGCGAAGATCGCTCAATACTCGGATGCCGAGTTGCTGTCCGAGTTGAGTAAGAAGGTGTTTCAATCAGGATTTGTTTGGCGCATCGTCGACAACAAGTGGCCCGCCTATGAGGCGGCCTTCTTCAATTTCGAGCCCCATAAGATCTTGATGTTGTCGCCGGAGCAGATTCAGCAGCGTGCCAGCGACCCTGAGCTAATACGTCACCTGAAAAAGACCATGGCGATCTATGACAACGCCCTGATGCTGCATGATATTAAGCTCGCCCACGGCAGCTTTGCCAAGTTTATTGCCGACTGGCCCAGCGAGAATATCGTCGGACTCTGGGCCGAGTTGAAACGCCTGGGATGCCGTCTAGGCGGCAACACTGGGCCCTATTTTCTGCGTACCATAGGCAAAGATACCTTTCTGCTGACTGAGGATATCAAGGGGTATTTTCAGGCCCATAAGCTGGTCGACGCCGGCTTTACCTCGAAGCGGGGTCTGGCTCAGGTGCAGGAAACCTTCAACGACTGGCAGGCTCAATCGGGTCGCTCCCTGGCAGATATCAGCCGTATTCTCGCCTGTGGCGTGGGCGACAACAGGATATAACTAAGTGCTCCCCCCTGTGCTTAGGGGAGAAGGAGCTGACCCCCATGGAAGGTGGAATGCCAGAAAATGTAGGGAACATTTTTGGCCATGTACAAATCCCCTCCATGCTCATCCCTGAGCACTGGGGATAAGTATATCCCTATACAAAAAAGCCAGCCCGAGGGCTGGCAAAACGTGCAGAGATTGGAAACTGCGAGTGCTTAGAAACTCTTGCTGACGCCGATAACGACTCGGTCATCAAAAATCTTGGTCTGTGTGCCGTATACCTTATGGCTCTCATCCACTGTGCTGCCGTGGTATCTGAGATCAAAACTGAGGCCCGCGAAAGTCTTGCTTACCCCCAGGTTCCAATGGCCCCAGCCCTCGGCGCCATTACCATCGAGATCCTGATAACCTACGCTGCCCGAGAGGCTAATGCCATTTTCAAACTGATAGCTTGGGTGGATGGCATAGTTGACGCCCTGCCAGCCGTCCACGCCAAACCAGTCATCGACGGTGGGTGTAACCTCTAGTTGCAGGTTGGCCTGGCCAAATTGTTTGCCCACCTTGAGCCATAACTCAGTGTAGTTAGAGTATGAGGCGCCAGGATAGAGATAGGAGAAGAGCATGACATCATAGGTAATGCCTGAATCGCCGAAGGTGCCAGCCTTACCTATGTAGGGAGCCGTGACGATTTCCAGGTTAGGATCGGCAAACTTGATGTTTGAAGCGTAAACACCGCCGTACCAACCTTGATCATTTCCCCATCCCAGCGTGCCTTGCACAACAGGGACATCGCCATCCATGGTCTCTGACTCACCACGAAAGACATAATCGGAAGCAAAGGTCAGCTTACCTATGATATTGCCACCTAAGACTTGTGTGCTTTGCGGCTCGGCCATGACGCCGCCAGCGGCTAACAGGCTGCCAAGGAGTATCGAACATTTTAACTGAGTTAAGGTCTTCATCATCTTCATCTCATCTAGCTGTTGTTTGGCTGATGAGGCGACTATAAGTCCAAGTTGTGAATGGCCTTGTTGGCACAGATGAACTGATCAAATAAAGATGTGAACAATTATGAATAACTTTGATTTAACCTCATGTTTCATATGGTGTTATTTTTCATCATGATCGAATAACGAAGATCACTATTTAGACACAAAAAACGCTAAAACTGAGCCCAAAGTTGCAATCTTTAACTGTTTCTTAACAAGAAAACATGATTAAAAATAAAAATTTGCATTAACTTACAATATCTCCGCCTACTTGTTCTTGTTGCACTAAGCGAGGTGTGAGATAAATAGTTTCTAAATCTTTTTTTAATTTTGCTCACATTAAATATCCCATAGCACCTCGATCGTGCATGGGGACTTTTTGTTGCGGCTTTGATCAGGAGTTCTCATGCGGCAAATAGTAAAAATTGCCTCGTTAGTTAGTGTGGCGTTATGGATAACAGGTTGTGGCCAGGACGAGAACCCAGGTCATTCGGCGGCAGCTCCACAAAGCATGGAGGTTGGGGTGGTTCAGGTTGTCGAACAGTCCCAGGCTATTCAGGTTGAGCTACCGGGTCGCAGCAAGGCCTACCTTGAAGCCGAGGTACGTCCTCAGGTTACGGGAATCATCACAGAGCGCGGTTTTGTCGAGGGTGGTGAGGTGACCGAGGGTCAATCTCTCTATCAAATCGATTCGTCGACCTATAAGGCGGCGCTGGTCAGTGCGGAGGCCGATCTGGCCCGTGCCAATGCCAGTCTCGTCTCGGCCAAGGCCAAGGCGGCCAGATATAAGGCCCTAATCAAGACAGATGCCATCAGCCAACAAGATTTCGACGAGGCCGACGCCCTCTATAAAGAGGCGCTGGCTAACGTGACCGTGGCTAAGGCAGCGATCAATACCGCTAAGATTAACCTGGAATACACCCAGGTGAAGGCGCCTATCTCGGGCCGTATCGGTAAGTCGTCTGTGACTGCCGGTGCCCTGGTCACCGCCAATCAGAGCGATGCCCTGGCGACGATTCAACAGCTGGATCCCATCAATGTCGATATCGCCCAGTCTAGCGCCCAGCTACTGCGCCTCAAGGCCAAGCTTAAGCAGGGACAACTTCAGGCGGCCGACAATGCCGATGTGCGTCTGATCCTGGAAGATGGCACAGAATATGAGCATATGGGTTCTCTAAGGTTCGCCGAGGTGAGCGTGGATGAAAACACCGGCTCGGTAACCCTAAGGGCCGAATTCCCTAACCCGGATGGCGTCTTGCTGCCTGGTATGTATGTGCGCGCCGTGTTGAACGCAGGTACAGATCCTAAGGCGATACTGGTGCCACAGAAGGCGGTCACCCGTAATACCAAGGGCCAGGCCGTAGCCATGGTGATTGGCGGCGAGGGCAAGGTCGAGTCGCGAGTGGTGACCACCGCCGAGGTGATCGATCACCAGTGGCGCATCACCAGTGGCCTGAAGGCCGGCGATCAGCTGATCGTCGAGGGTTTACAGAAGATACGTCCAGGCGCCCCTGTAGTGGGTAAGCCGCTCAGCGAGATGCAATCAGACAAGCAACCACAGAAGTAAGGTAAAGTTATGGCTCGTTTTTTCATCGATCGCCCTATCTTTGCCTGGGTGATTGCAATTATTGTTATGTTGGCCGGGGTGCTCTCTATCATGAAGCTTCCCGTGTCGCAGTACCCGAGTATTGCGCCGCCGACCGTGGTGATTAGCGCCATCTATCCTGGCGCGTCTGCCAAGACCATGGAAGATACGGTTACCCAGGTGATCGAGCAGCGCATGACGGGTATCGACCATCTGCGTTACATCTCCTCCACCAGTGACAGCTTTGGTAACGCGCAGATCACCCTGACGTTTAATGCCGAGGCCGATCCCGACATCGCCCAGGTTCAGGTGCAGAACAAGCTGCAGCTGGCGATGCCTCTGCTACCGCAAGAGGTGCAGGCGCAAGGGGTTAAGGTCAATAAATCCAGCTCAGGTTTCTTGATGGTATTGGGCTTCGTGTCTCAGGATGGTTCGCTCGGTAAGAATGATATCTCCGACTATGTGGGCTCTAACATCTTAGACCCCATGAGTCGTGTGCCCGGTGTGGGTGAGATCCAGCTGTTCGGTGCTCAATATGCCATGCGTATATGGCTAGATCCCCTCAAGCTGACGCAGTACAACCTCACCAGCCTGGACATCATGGCTTCGATTCGTGAGCAGAATGCTCAGGTGTCTGCGGGCCAGTTGGGCGGTGCGCCCTCTGTCGCGGGTCAGGAACTCAACGCCACGGTAACGGCCCAGAGTCGCTTGCAGACTGCCGATGAGTTTAAGAAGATCATCATTAAGTCCGATCCGTCTGGCGCCAAGGTCTTTCTGGAAGATGTGGCCCGGGTCGAACTGGGTTCGGAAAGCTATTCGGTAGAGTCCTTCTATAACGGCCGTCCGGCTGCCGGTCTGGCGATCAAGCTGGCTACTGGCGCTAATGCCCTAGCAACCGCCGAGCGTGTGCGTGAGAAGGTCGACGAGATGCAGCCCTTCTTCCCGCAAGGCCTAGAAGTGGTTTATCCCTATGACACCACTCCCTTTGTCGAGAAGTCGATCGAGGGCGTAGTGCATACCCTGCTGGAAGCCGTGGTACTGGTGTTTGTCATCATGTATCTCTTCTTGCAGAACTTCCGTGCGACCCTGATCCCGACCATTGCGGTACCTGTGGTCTTGCTGGGTACCTTCGCCATCCTGTCGGCGACCGGTTTCTCGATCAACACCCTGACCATGTTCGCCATGGTACTGGCCATCGGTCTGCTGGTGGACGACGCCATCGTGGTGGTGGAGAACGTCGAACGTGTGATGTCGGAAGAGGGTCTGAGTCCGATAGAGGCGACTAAGAAGTCGATGGATCAGATCACCGGCGCCCTGGTGGGTATCGGTCTGACGCTGTCGGCGGTATTCGTGCCTATGGCGTTTATGTCGGGTTCGACCGGTGTGATCTATCGTCAGTTCTCTGTAACTATCGTATCGGCCATGGCGCTCTCTGTGCTGGTGGCGATCATCCTGACACCGGCTCTGTGTGCCACCATGCTGAAACCGATTGCCAAGGGGCATCATGCGGTGGAAACCGGCTTCTTCGGTTGGTTTAACCGTAGCTTCGACAAGATGACCTCGCGTTATGAGGCCAGCGTGGCGGCGATGATCAAGCGCGCCGGACGCGTCATGTTGATCTATGTGGCCCTGACGGTAGCCGTAGGCTGGATCTTCATGCGTATGCCGACCGCCTTCTTACCGGATGAAGATCAGGGTATCTTGTTTACCCAGGCTATTCTGCCGACCAACTCGACTCAAGAGAGTACCAAGAAGGTGATGAGCAAGATCTCCGACTTCTATCTCAACGAGACGGGTGACAGCGTTAAGTCGGTATTTAGCGTGTCTGGCTTCAGCTTCGCCGGTAGAGGTCAAAACATGGGTCAGGCCTTCGTGGGCATGAAAGACTGGTCTGAGCGTACCGGCCCGGGTCAAGACGTTAAGTCGGTCGCCGGACGTGCCATGGGCATGTTCATGCAGATGAAGGAGGCCTTCGTGTTTGTCTTCGTACCGCCAGCGGTGATCGAGTTGGGTACGGCAAACGGTTTCGATTTCTATCTACAAGACAGAAATGGTCAAGGCCATGAGAAGCTGCTCGAGGCCCGTAACATGCTGCTGGGCATGGCGTCGCAGAACCCTAACCTGGTGGGCGTGCGTCCAAACGGTCAGGAAGATGCGCCTATGTATCGCATCCATATCGACCACGCTAAGCTTCGCGCCCTGAGTATCGACATCGACGCGGTAAACAGCGTGCTGGGTACCGCCTGGGGTGGTAGCTATGTTAACGACTTTATCGACCGTGGTCGTGTGAAGAAGGTCTATGTACAGGGTGATGCCCAGTACCGTATGCAGCCAGAAGATCTCGATACCTGGTATGTGCGTAACAGCCAGGGTGAGATGGTGCCATTCTCGGCCTTCGCCACGGGTACCTGGGAATATGGTTCGCCACGTCTAGAGCGTTTCAGCGGTCTGCCGGCGATGAACATCCAGGGTGGTACGGCCCAGGGCTATAGTACGGGTGCGGCCATGGCCGACATCGAGGCCATGGTGGCTAAGCTGCCACCAGGATTTGGTGTGGAGTGGAACGGCCTCTCCTATGAGGAACGCCTCTCGGGCAACCAGGCACCGGCGCTATACGCCCTGTCTATCATGGTGGTATTCCTGGTACTGGCGGCCCTGTATGAGAGCTGGTCTGTGCCGTTCGCTGTGATTCTGGTGGTGCCACTGGGAATCATAGGTGCCTTGCTGGCGATGAATGGTCGCGGCCTACCGAACGACGTGTTCTTCCAGGTGGGTCTGTTGACCACAGTCGGCCTGGCGACTAAGAACGCCATCCTGATCGTCGAATTCGCGAAAGAGTTTTACGAGAAGGGCGCCGGTCTGGTTGAGGCGACACTGCACGCGGTGCGTGTGCGTCTGCGTCCTATTCTGATGACCTCGCTGGCCTTCGGCCTGGGGGTTGTGCCGCTGGCCATCAGCTCGGGCGTAGGTTCGGGCAGCCAGAACGCAATCGGTACCGGCGTATTGGGCGGCATGATGAGTTCGACCTTCCTGGGGATCTTCTTTATCCCTATCTTCTTCGTGATTGTGGAGCGCATCTTTAGCAAGCGCGAGAAGAAAGGTGCGGCGTCTCAGCCCGTCGAGTCGACGCCTCAAGAGTAGGCAATCGCCATTTGCTCAAAAAGCCCGGTTTAAGCCGGGCTTTTTATTGCCTTAGGGGCTGTTGACCTTACTGGTTATTTATTGAAAGATAATCGGCTAATAATAAGCCGTTAGGTAACCTAAGATGTCCCTATATTCTCGCGCTACGCTCCTCTGTCTCGCCGCCCTTGGCAGCTCCGCCATGGCCGAAACCGGCGGCCCTCAGCCGGCCCAAATCACGCTAAATAAGACCTATGTTAACGATGCCATCTTGCCGCCGAGCATGACCTGGCAGGGGGCCAGCGAGGCCTTGCTGCGCACGCCTGATGACCCTTGGGCGACGCCCTTCGAGCAGGGAGGCCTGAAAACCAGCCCCAGCTATGAAGATACCTTCGTCTGGCTCGATAAGCTGCTGGCCATCAGCGACAAGCTGCACAAGGTCTCCTTAGGTAAGAGCCCCCAGGGGCGGGATATCTGGATGATAGTGGCGAGCGAGGAGGGCGGTGCGACGCCCGAAGAGTTACAAGCCAACGGCAAGCCGACCCTGCTGGTGCAGGCGGGGATCCACTCGGGTGAGATAGATGGCAAGGACGCGGGCATGATGCTGCTGCGTGATATGGTCATGGGTGATAAGCAGGCGCTTTTAAGCGGTGCAAACCTACTCTTTGTGCCTATCTTCAGTGTCGATGCCCACGAGCGCAGCGGTCAGTATAACAGAGTCAACCAGCGTGGCCCGGTGGATATGGGCTGGCGCACCACGGCTAACAACCTCAACCTCAATCGTGACTACGCCAAGGCTGATTCCCTAGAGATGCAACATATGTTGGCGGCGATTAATCGTTGGCAGCCGGATCTCTATATCGATGTGCATGTCACCGACGGCATCGATTATCAGTATGACGTCACCTTCGGCTATAACCTGGCCCAGGGCCTGAGCCCCGCCAGTTATCGCTGGCTCAATGATAAGTATCGTCCTCGAGTGGAACAGGCGCTAAGCGCCCAGGGGCATGTCCCCGGCCCCCTGGTCTTCGCCCTCGATAATCGTGATTTGAGCCAGGGCTTATCCTTGTGGAACGCCAGTCCACGCTACTCGAACGGCTATGGTGACGCCCGCCATCTGCCGACCATATTGATCGAGAATCACAGTCTCAAACCTTTTAAGCAGCGGGTTCTGGGCACCTATGTGATGCTGGCCTCGACCCTAGAGGTGCTGGGCGAGCAGGGCACGGCGCTGCGGAGCGCCATCAAGCAGGACAGCTATCGTTATAGCGACCGCATCACACTCACCTGGCAGTCGGAGACTCAGCCAAAGGGCTGGGACTTTAAAGGGATAGACTATCGCCTGGAGCAGAGCCCCATCAGCGGCGAGACAGTGGTGCGCTGGACCGGCGAGCCCAAGCTGTATGAGAATCTGCCCGTGAAGGGTAAGACCCGTGCCGACATCAAGGTGAATCGCCCCAAGGCTTACTATATTCCACCCCAGTGGCAGGCAGTGATCGAGCGCCTGAGTATTCACGGTATCCGCATGATGCGCCTGGAGCAGGCCAAGACACTCACCCTGACCCAGTATCGATTCGGTGAGCCGGCCTTTGATGCCAAGGATTACGAGGGGCGTCAGCGGGTCTCTGCCCCTGTGTCCAGCCATAAGGTTAAGGTGGCGCTGCCGGTGGGCACTGTGAAGATCAGCACTCATCAGCCGCTCGGCGATCTGGCGATTCTCCTGCTGGAGCCGCAGTCGCCCGATTCGCTGCTGCAGTGGGGCTTCTTCAATCCCATCTTTACCCGCACCGAATATATCGAGCACTATGCGGTAGAGCCGCTGGCGACCAAGATGCTCGAAGAAGATCCCGCCCTGGCGGCCGAGTTTGAGGCGGCGCTTAGGGATCCTGAGTTTGCCAAGGATGCTGAGGCGAGACTGCGCTGGTTCTATGAGCGCAGTCCCTATTACGACAAGCAGTACGGTGTCTATCCCGTGCTAAGGGATTAAACCAAAAAGCAGGCCTAGCCTGCTTTTTTATGCCTGTTTATTCGGGCCTGTCTATTCGGGTCTGACTAACGAGGCGTTACTCCGGTGCCTTTGGCTTGCTGGCCGACAGGCTGTAGACCATAGGGATCGGCTTGCCCTGATGCAGTTGATAATACCTGGGCCTGTCGCTGGTCAGTCCCAGGCTCTCGCCCGTCACCAGATTGTCGAAGGCGTCGTAGGGACTGAAAGGAAACTCTTCAATCGCATCTATCCTGAGCCCGGCTTGGATGAGCGCCCCTATCACGTCTGCCAACGAGTGAGGCCAGGTCACCATGGTGTGTTTCGTGTCGCTGGCATTTTCCGTGTAGGTGCCTTCCTCCTCAACATCTGGTGCCTGCTGGGCGAAGTAGCTGTAACCCTCCATCATCGCCTGCACGGGATGAAACTCCACCATATAAAACTGGCCTCCTGGTAGCAGCGACTGATGGACAAGCTCGGCCCAACGCCGTAGATCCGGCAGCCAGCAGAGGGCGCCATAGGAGGTGTAGACCATATCGAATTGCCGTTGCAGTTGAGCACCAGCCTGATAAACATCGCTACAGATGAAATTGGCCTCCAGTCCGCAGGCCTTAGCCAGCTGCTGGGCGTGATGAATGGCGGTATCGGACAGATCGACGCCGGTCACCTCGGCACCCAGGCGTGCCAGGGAGAGGGTGTCCAGGCCGAAATGACACTGCAGATGCAGCAGGCTTTTCCCTTCCACCTCAAGCGCTGCCAGTTCTATCTCCTGCAAGGAGCTGTTGCCGGCGAGAAAGCCTTCTACATCGTAGAAGCTGGATGCTAGGTGCTCTAAGGTTCTGTGATTCCAGGCCGTTTGATTTAGGGTTAAGTAATCCACTGGGCGCCTCATAAGTTGATGAAGTATTTCACTAAATAGTAACTAATCCCACGAACCAGGTGGTGATGTCACCATCCTTAAATCGTGCAAATATAACAATAACACATTAAAAACAATAAGATAACTTATTGGCATGCTATCTGCTTAGTTGGGCTATCTAAGACGCCACTTCTAGGCGTGACGAATGACTCTAATAAAGAATAAGGAAGGTTTTTATGTTGGCTCGCGCAATAACTATGGTGACCGTCCTGGTACTCGGACTCACAGGATGCATTGTGAATGTGAACAGTGCGGGTAGGGACAACTTCGATTATCACAAGCAGACACAATTGACCCTGGAGGCCCAATCGCTAGATACCCTGGTCGCCGATACGGGCGCAGGTAGCCTGAAGATAGTGGGCGATGCCTCGGTTGAGCAGATCACCCTAGACGCCGACATCTATGGTTATGATGGCGCCGAGCCCGAGTTGACACTTACCCGCAGCGGCAGCAAGGCCAAGCTGGTGGCCAACTTCGACAGCTTTCATCGCATGAGCTTCTCAAATGGTCAGTCGCCCTACATAGATCTTATGGTGAAGGTGCCAGCCAACATGATGCTGGATATTCACGATGGTTCGGGCAGCATAGTGATCTGCGGCGTGCAGGCTGACATGCAGATTGAAGATGGCTCTGGCGCCATAGAGGTCGATGGCGGGAACAAGCTCACCATAGACGACGGCTCGGGCAGCATCACGCTCACCAATATGGCCGGTGATATTCAGGTTAAGGATGGCTCAGGCAGCCTGACTATCGCATCGGTACAGGGGGACGTGGAGATCGACGACGGCTCGGGTGCCATAGAGGTTAGAGGGATCAAAGGTAAGGTTACCATAGACGATGGCTCGGGCGGCATTAGTGTGGTGGACACCCAGGGGCTTCACATCATAGACGCCGGTTCAGGCAGCCTCAGCTTCGACAAGATTCAGGGTCAGGTCAGCATAGACTAGGGCCAGGATTTCCCGGCGCAGAGGCTAATCTCTGGCTCCCTGGTGAACCTGTGGATTAGCCGATGCCCACCCTTTAAACCTGAAACCTGGGGTCAGGCTCTGGCTAGCTTACGTGGCGCCAAAGGCTGGCGAGCTTGCAGATATTGGCGGATCACCAAGATGCTGGCCAGCAGCAGGAGTCCCCAGCGCAGGCCGATGATCTGCCAGGCCATCTGCTGAGAGGTTTCCTTGTATTGGCATGCCAGCAGGGTGATCAGCAGTACGCCTGCCATTACTCCCCAACGCTTAGGCGACATCCGCACCAAGGGTATATAGGAGGCGATGTAGGCGCAGCTTAGTCCCAATAAGGCGCCAGCCAGCACGTCTACCGGCCAGTGGGCACCAACCAAGATGCGCGACAGTGCCACCATGCTAGCCCCCATCAGCAACGCCCACTTGCTCTTCTTGTCTTGCATGACCATGAGTAAGGTGCCGGCAAACAGGAAGGCGCTGGTGCTGTGGCCCGAGGGAAAGCTATGGTGCAGGCGTGTCTCGCCGACGATATAGAGAAAATCTAGGGTCGCCGCCGGTCTGGGGGCATCGAAATATTGTTTCAGCAGGGGGACTAAGATCATCGACAGCAGGCTGGCGGTTAGCACTTGCGGCATCAGCTCGGGGCGACGCAGCAGGCAGATGAGTACTATAGTGCCCAGTGTGCTGCCGTGGCCGAGATCTGTAATTGCGAGCTGTAGCCACTGCGGCACCCCGGGCGAGAGGCCGTTGATGGCATGAAAGAGGTTAAGGTTGAGAACCTGATTCAGGCAGAGGAGCATGAGCATGCTGACCAGCAGTAGCAGGACACCATAGCTGCTGCGATCTGTGGTCATCGTCAGGGGGGGGTCCCTGGTGTTCTGAGCCTGGGTCTGTCTGAACATGGCAAACCTCTTCATCTTAGGAGTCTCCAGTGTAGGCTCCTAAGTGTGAAGAAAGCGTGAATCTTGGTGAAAGTCTTACGCCTTTTGGGTGGTTAACCTTGCAATGCCTGCCAACGCCTTGGTGCGATACATGGCACCATATTCGCGCCAGATCAACATAGCGGCAGTGGCGATCAGGCCCCACCTGAGCATGAGTATCGGCCAGATAAGATCTTTATCGAAACTCTTATCCAGTTCGCATATCACGAGTACCAACCAGAGGAAGGTCATGATCAGCGCCTTGTGTAACTGGCTTAGCTTGACCAGAGGGCAATGGGCCGCTGCGTAGGCGCAGAAGAGGCCGACGAAGGCGCCCATGATCACATCCTGTGGCCAGTGCGCACCGACAACGATACGCGACAGTCCCACCAGGCTGGCGAAGCCGATTGTCAGGCATTTGATCTGCGTCTGCCTAAAGGCGAAGAAGAGGGTGCCGGCAAACAGGAAGGCGGTGGCGGTATGGCCTGAAGGGAAACTGTGTTTCAGGCGGATCTCGCCGACAATATTGAGCGTCTCCAGCAACACGGCCGGACGAGGAGCATCGAAGGTCTGCTTCAGCAGGGGCACTATGATCAGCGACAGCACGCTGGCGATGACGACCCTGAGCAGGAGCTCCGGACGTTTCACCAGGCAGCAGAGGGTGATCACCCCTAGGGTGACGCCATTGCCGAGATCTGTGATCAGCAGAAGGAGATCGGCTGGTGCGTAGGCCGCAATGCCGTTAAAGAATCTAAATAGGGATAGATTGTTCGAGGCGTCTAACACTAAGAGGTGTAGACAAAGTAGAAACAAGAGTAACCCAATAAAGCCGCGTCCCTGGTACTTGTCTTGCGCAGGCATTCCCATCGCCTTTGCTTGTTGTTGTAAATTCATAGTCTTTCCACATAAACGCGCCCGCCTAAGATAGTGGTTTGTTATGGGTAAGTAAAGGTGTTTAACCCGATGTAAAACCTGGGTTTACATCTTGTTGGGCCGAGGCGCTCTGGTTTGTTCTGGCTTTAGCCTATGATTTACAGCTGCTTTCCCCTGCATTCTCTAAGGGTTTTCATCATTTGAATCAAAGTGTATTAGTGCAACTTTTTGCGCTTTTGTGAGCCTTTTCACGGCGATCTCCCGCTTCAGGGCTGCCGAGCGACTGCCGACCCGCTCACGATAGACCAGGGTTAGTGGCCCCTTGCCCCTGAGATACTTGGCGGTCTTGGGGCCATTGTCACTATGCTCCTTGAAACGGCGATCGATATCAGTGGTGATCCCCGTGTAGAGGTGGCCGTTGGCGCAGCGGATCATGTAGAGGCTCCAAGGCCCTGTGCTCATCGCTTCTTGTGTCATCTTAGGCCAGCCCTAACAGGCCGAGGAAGAAGGCATACTCTTCGGCGGTATCTTCATAGTGGCGATAACGGCCGCTCTTACCGCCGTGACCTGCCTCCATGTCGATATGAAACAGTAATAGATGGTCATCTTGTTTGAACTCTCTGAGTTTAGCCACCCACTTGGCGGGCTCGAAATACTGTACCTGAGAGTCATGTAGACCAGTGGTGACCAGCAGGTGTGGGTAGGCCTGGCGGCAGATGTTGTCGTAGGGGGAGTAGCTCAACATGTAGCGGTAGGCCTCGACCTGATTCGGGTTACCCCACTCATCATATTCGTTGGTGGTGAGGGGCAGGGACTCATCTAGCATGGTGGTGACCACATCGACGAAGGGAACGTGCGCCGCCACGGCGAGATAATGCTGCGGTGCCTGATTGATCACCGCACCCATCAGCAGGCCTCCGGCACTGCCGCCACTGGCGACCACCTTATCCCGGGCGCAGTAACCCAGCTTCACCAGGGCCTGGGTGACATCGACAAAGTCATTGAAACTGTTCTGTTTCTGCTTCAGGCGACCGGCGTCGTACCAGGGGCGGCCCAGCATCTCGCCGCCGCGAATATGGGCGACGGCATAGACGATGCCGCGATCCAGCAGGCTAAGGATGGCACTGTCGAAGTCGGGCTCTATGGTGTAGCCGTAGGCGCCATAGCCATACTGATACAAGGGGTTGCTGCCGTCCTGGCGGAATCTGTCTTTACGATAGACCAGGGTCACGGGCACCTTGGCGCCATCTCGGGCATCGATAAACAGTCGCTCGGTCTGGTAGTGCTGGCTATCGAAGTTGCCGAGTACCCGTTCCTGTTTCAGCAGTTGCCTCGGCGTCGTCTGGGTGAGATCCACCTGGTAGATAGATTCCGGCGTCGATGGGCTGGCATAGTAGATACGCAGATAATGGCTGTCCTGGGTCGGATTTACATCCAGCCCCACCACGTAGGCGGCATCGTCGAAGCTGAGTTCATAGGCCGGGGCGTCATTGGGCTGTATAAGGATCTGGCTTAGTCCCTGTCGGCGATACTGCACCACCAGATAGTCTTTCAGTACCAGGAGATCTTCCAGACGCCGCGACTCGTCTGCCGGGAGTATCTCCTGCCAGCTGTGCTTGTCGGCGAAGCTCGACTCGGGAGCCTTCATCAGCCGAAAATTTACCGCCTGCCAATTGGTCAGTATGTAATACTCATCGCCCCGCTTGGCCACCGAATATTCGTGGCCCGTCTCCCGCGGCAGCAGCGGCTTAAAGTGCCCCTCGGCCTGATGGGCATCCAACACAGAGACCTCGCTGGTGAGCGTGCTCTCGTGAGTGAGCAGGATGCGCGACTCATCCAGGCTCTTGCCGATCGACAGATAGAAGCTGTCGTCTGTTTCCTGATAAACCAGACGGTCATTAGCCTGGGGATCGCCCAAACGGTGGCAATAGACACGGTTGCCCAGCAGGGTTTGCGGATCCTTGGCGATATAGAAGAGGTGTTTGTTGTCGTTGGCCCAGACGATTTCGCCGTCTGTGTCGGTTAGACTGTCCTCGAGCCAGCTCTCTTGGTCGAGTCGTTTGATGCGGATGGTATAGATGCGGCGACTCAGGGTGTCTTCACTGATCGCCAGCAAGGTTTCGTCTGGGCTGACGCTCAAGCCGCCCAGGCTATAAAACTCCTTACCCTCGGCGCGCTCGTTGGCATCTAACAGCAGCTGCTCTTCGCCCTCTAACGCGTGCTTACGGCCAAACAGGGGGTACTCGTCGTCTCCACGGTAGCGCTTATAGTACCAATGTCCATGCCAGCGATAGGGGACGCTGGATTCATCCTTGTCCACACGGCCAACCAGCTCCTGAAACAGTGTCTGTTGCAACGACTCGAAGGGGGCGAAGCTGGCCTTATGGTAGCGGTTTTCCGCCGCTAGGTGCGCCAGCACCTCGGGGGACTGACGGTCATCGTCCCTAAGCCAATAGTAGTCATCGATACGCTCATCGCCATGGTGCTTGAGTACATGAGGCTGTTTGCGGGCGATAGGAGGAATTATCCCTGACATAGGACTGACCTTATTCTGAGTCGAAAGTGAGCGGGTGCTGGAGCAAGAGCTTAGGTGATCTGGCTTATATTTGTCACCCCTGACGCTTGTACTTTGATGGATTTAGGCGCACCATAGCCACGCTTTCCATCGACGGAGAGTACATTCTCAGGGCGGGGTGAGACTCCCCACCGGCGGTGATCAATCCATTAGGGTTGTCAGCCCGCGAGCGCCTATTTGCATCTAGGTATTAGTTTGCAACTAGGGTCAGCAGATCTGGTGAAGTGCGCGCCAAGCCATCTATTCCAGAGCCGACGGTAATGAGCACCTAGTGCACTAAGTCCGGATGAAAGAGAATATAAGATAGCGTGACCGCGAGAAGATGAGGCCAAGCCTCTGCTTTTCTCGTGCCTGCACACCTCTTATTCGGCGAGCCGAGATGATTTTATCTCAAGGCGCGCCATTTTCTGTATGCCCTGATTCTGGAAAAACCATTTTATTAGTCTTACTAAGGATTTAACCATGAATCAGTCTCTACTTTCTCCCTTTGGTGATGCCATCACTCGTGTCGAAGCTGCCTTAGCTGCGCTAAGAGCCGGTCAAGGCGTGCTGGTGGTCGACGATGAAGATCGTGAAAACGAAGGGGACCTTATCTATAGCGCAGAACACCTGACTCAGGCACAGATGGCACTATTGATCCGTGAATGCAGCGGTATCGTCTGCCTCTGTCTCACCGACGAGCGCGTGAAACAGCTGGATCTCCCGCCCATGGTGGCAGACAACTCCAGCCAGTATGGTACCGCCTTTACCGTGAGCATCGAGGCCAAGGTAGGGGTAACCACAGGGGTGTCGGCGGCCGATCGCGTGACGACCATCAAGGCCGCCATTGCCGATGATGCTAAGCCGAGCGATCTGGCGCGTCCTGGCCATGTCTATCCGCTACGGGCACAGCCTGGTGGCGTATTGACTCGTCGCGGCCACACCGAGGGGACAATCGATCTGATGAAACTGGCCGGGCTCAAGCCGGCCGGTGTGCTGTGTGAAGTGACTAATGTCGATGGCACCATGGCCCGTCTGCCTGAGATCATCGCCTTCGGCGAGCAGCATAAGATGCCTGTGCTGACCATCGAAGACATCGTCTGCTATCGCAAGTCGCTACTCGAACAGGCGAGCTAATTAGACGCTCGTCGGTTCACATTTGTGGACCCTATTGAGTATCTATGATGAACAAAGAGCCATATATTGGCTCTTTGTTTATTAATGGGACGCAAAAAGCTCCCCGTTAACCGTCTTCTTGTGTGTCAAAACCTGTGCCAGCCTAGGGCCTGTTGATCTTTTCCGTTTGTTTTTGCAGCAGTTTGAAGGTGATTTATACAAGGCAGAGCCTGTGTCGTGTAGTCCTCTACACAAACTGGCGATAACGCTGTAGAAATGGCCTACAAACGCTGCCCAACGGGTTCATCTAAACGCGCGCTGCATTTTATGAAAGGCTTCCTGCCTTTCACCGCAGGCGGTCAGCTACGCTGTTAGAAATCGTTCCAGACGATTTCTTTGTTGTTCGCCATTCACATAGAGTAACTATGCTTCATGGCTCTCGCCTCGCGCAAAACGCGTTTAGATTGAACAAAAATTAAACTTGAAAGATCAACAGGCCCTAGGTAGCTTGAGCCCAAAGTCGTTCTCGCCAAATCTTCATATCTATTTAAATGTTAATAAAAAATAAAGGCTTATTGAATATTGCGCCATAGATCCGTCAATTTCGTGACCTAGATTAGACTTTGGTTAAATAGGTGTGACGCCGGGCCTTAGGCTATGTTACTACTCTCAGACCCTAATTCCCTCGTGTCTGCTTTTGTGATTGTCGAGCAAGGAGCGCTTTAGATGTCATCTATGCTGAACCGGTATAGTCTGAGCCAGAAATTAATCTTGCTGGCGACTATCCCCATGTTGTTGCTGCTGATCTTCGGCAGCTTACGCATGTTCGATCTGATCGAGCGGCAGCAGACGGCTCAGCGTAATGCCCTTGGGGTGATGATCATAGAGCAGACCCAGAAGCTCATCTATGCCCTGCAGAACGAACGCGGCCTGTCGGCCGGTTTTATTGCCAGCAAGGGGGAGCGATTTGAGCGGCGGCTGCAGACCCAGCGGCGTCAGACAGAAAAGGCGTTTCAGGAGCTGCTCGATGCTCCCAATATTGCCAACTTGCATCTCTCCCTGAGCGACATAGACAGACCCAGCGTCAACCTGCAACAGAGTGTCGATACCATTCATAGTCTCGCCGCGAGGCTGGAGGAGGTGCGTCAGGATGTCGATAGGCTCAAGGAGAGCGGCAGTTTCAGCTTTTATAGCGAGTTCACCCAGCACCTCCTGGTGCTCATCTCCCAGATCCAGTCTCAGGTGCAAAATACCCTGCTCGCCAAGGCCTATAACGATCTTATCCATATGCTTAAATTACAGGAGCTGGCGGGCAAGGATAGAGACTTGCTGAATCGGCTGCTGTCGGCCGATAGCCTGGATTATCAGTCCTATCTTGCTGGTTATTCGATGGAAAATGAGCTTAACGATGCCTTTCATGAGCTGCTATCCACGACCTCCATGGCGGATCTCGTGCTTATTCAGGAGACCCTGGACAATGAAGCGACCCAGGAGTTGGCCCTGATGAAGGAGCGGGTGAGGGGGCAAGTGAACCTGATCCTGCTCGCCAATCGAATCCGGGAAAGGCTGGGGTATGGTGGCCTGATCGATCACTTCCTGGATTACCTGCTCGGAGGCGAGGCGTCCAATATTACGCTGTTCGAAGAGGATCGTCAGGCGATACAGGAATCGCTGCGTCAGGCACAGGGGTTACCCTATGTGACATCGTTACAGCGTAAGGCGTTAGAGCAAATTGCTAACGCCGTGTCACAATATCGTGAGGCGATATACGCTCAACGCCAGCATAAGTTGTCGGGTAATACCGTGCCCTTGCCGCTAGTCAGGGAAGAGCAGCCTATGCTGGAGGCGCTGTCGCTGTTACAGCATCAACCCCCTGCGGTGACCAGCGAAACCTGGTGGGCCTTGGCCAGTGAGTCCTTGAGCCAGATGAATCAGGCCAGCCTGATCTTGAGTGGCAATATTGCCTTGTTGGTGGAACGCCAGGGGCGTGAGGCGTTGGGTTATTTGGTGCTCGGTATCATGGCTGCCATGTGTAACTTTCTGTTCTTGATCGTCTTGGGACGCCTCATCGTCAACAACTTGGTGACCCGTATCGGCACCATAGCCGCCTTGATGCAACGCATGGCCCAGAATACACAGCTTGAGTTGTCTGTGCCTGTCGATGGGCGAGACGAGGTGGCCAAGATGGCGATGGCGCTCAATGCCATGTTGAGCGAGCGTCAGAAGGCCAATCGAGAGCTATCTCTGGCCTCGGCCGTATATGAATATTGCGCCGAAGGCATAGTGGTCACCGATAAGGACAACCTGATCGAGGCGGTGAACCCCGCCTTTACCCAGATCACAGGCTATACCCTGGCGGAGGTCAAGGGGCGCAGCCCGGCGATCCTTAATTCTCATCAGCAGCCTCATCACTTCTACGAGCAGATGTGGCAGTCGCTCAAGCAGTACGGCAAGTGGCAGGGGGAGATCTGGAACAAGCGTAAGAATGGCCAGATCTATCCCGAATACTTAGCCATTACCGTGGTGAAGGATGACAAGGGGCGGGTGGTACAGCATATTGGCCTCTTCCTGGATATCAGCAATCGTAAGAAGTATGAACAGGATATCTGGTACAAGTCCAACTATGATGCCCTGACCAACCTGCCTAATCGTCAGCTCTATACCTCGCGCCTGTCGCAGATGCTGCAGCTGGCGGAGCAACGTTGCTGCTCTGTGGCAGTGCTCTTCATCGATCTCGACAGGTTTAAATATATCAACGACATCTATGGCCATGCGGTGGGGGATGAGCTGCTACAGGTGGCGGCCGCCAGGCTGGAGGCCCTGCTGGAACAGCATGATTTCGTCGCCCGTCTCAGTGGCGACGAGTTTGTGGTGGTCATGGGGCACACTAAGCATCAGGGTGAGATAGAGCAGCGGGCGCAGCAGATATTGCAGCATCTGTCGTCGCCATTCGGCATCAATCGCAACGAGCTGTTGGTCTCCGCCAGTGTCGGCATCAGCTGTTACCCCAGCAACGGCACCAGTGTCGAGGTGCTGACCCGTAATGCCGAGACCGCCATGTATCAGGCGAAACAAGATGGCCGCAACTGCTTCGGCTACTTCTCTCCCGACATGAACAACAACATGTTGGCACGTATTACCCTGGAGCAGTCGCTGCGCAGCGCCGTGTTGCAACATGAGTTTTGCCTGCATTATCAGCCGATTGTCGATACCAGCAGCGGTGAAGGTATCGCCCTAGAGGCCCTGCTGCGTTGGCGGCATCCGCAGCGGGGCTTGGTCCCCCCCGATGAATTTATTCCCATCGCCGAGGAGACTGGGCTGATCGAGCCTATCGGAGAGTGGGTGATCCAGCAGGCGCTGCGGGACCTGCGTCAATGGCATTACCAGGGAATTATGATCAACATGGCGATTAATGTCTCTGGTCGCCAGCTGGCCCATGGCGACCCAAGCCATTTCGCTTGTATGCTCAACGGCCTGCTGCAGAAGTATGATGTGGCGCCTCAATATATCCATATAGAGATCACCGAGTCGATGCTGATGGCCGATACCGAGCTATCCCTCGCGGCGCTGACGGCGATTCGTCATCTGGGGGTCGAGATCTATCTGGATGATTTCGGCACCGGCTACTCTTCATTGAGCTATTTGAAGCAGTTCCCCATCTCAGTGATCAAGATAGACAAGAGCTTCGTCGACAACATGCTGGAAGACAGGGCCGATGCCAACCTGATCAAGGCGATCATCACCATGGGACAGAGTCTGGATATGCGCCTGGTGGCCGAAGGGGTGGAGAGCGAGCCTCAACGTAGCTTCCTACAGGGATTAGGCTGTGATTTCGTGCAGGGCTATCTCGTTGCCAAGCCTATGCCTGTGAGCGAGCTCGAGCCCTTGCTGCAGCGTATCGTCAGGGTGAGACCGACCTCTGTGCAGTAATCATTTAGGTTTGTGATCGGCAGCTATTTACCAGTGACTACTGGTAAGCGTCATCTTAACCAAATTAGGCGAGCGGCTTTGGGGTGAGGTCTATTGGTTCAGCTTTGTGGGGTGAGTACTGTGGGGGAGTAGAAGGCGGGGCGCTATGCCCCGCATCGGGCTTATTCGCCGACTGTCATCACGCTGGCAGACTCCTGCTGAGCCATCTGTGCCAGATCTTTATCGACGAAGAATAGCGCCTTGCCATCTTCGCCTACCAGACGGATCTTATCGACGATAGACTTGAACAGCTTTTCCTCTTCGTGTTGCTCAGACACATACCATTGCAGGAAGTTGAAGGTCGAGTAGTCCTGATTGGTAAAGGCGGTGTGAGCCAGGGCGTTGATCTTGCTTGTGATCATCTGCTCATGCTCATAGGTGTATTCAAACAGGGCAAGCAGCGATTCGAACTGTGACTGAGGCGCCTCGATCGCTCCCAGCAGCGGCATGCCACCGGTTTCGCTGACATAGGTAAATAGACGATGCATGTGCTGCATCTCCTCGTCGGCGTGAGCACGCATAAATTTCGCGGCACCCTCAAAGCCCTTGTCTTCACACCAGGCGCTCATCTGTAGGTAGAGGTTAGAGGAGAAGAACTCCACATTAATTTGCGCGTTCAACTGATCTATCATCGTTTGTGCCAGCATAGTTACTTCCTTAATTGGGCCATTTCTAATTGCTTAGGGCCTGTTTTTCTTTCAGGTTTATTTTTTGTTCGATCTAAACGGGTTTAGATGAACTCTTTGGGCAGCGTTTGTAGGCCATTGCTGCTGCGTTATCGCCAGTTTGTGTCGAATAACGACAGGATTCAGGCTCTGCCTTGTATCGATCACCTTCAAACTGCGGTAAAAACAAACAGGAAAGGTACAGGCGCTTTTTATTGTGTTTAACCCCCCGGCGAATTGCAACCATCTTTACTTAACTCAATGTTTTTAAATGCAAATAATTATCGTTAATGGGTTGATTAAGTGGCTCTTCATTCAATTGTTACATTTGCTAACTAAATCATGCGGATTTATTAACACTTTGTCTCTAGGCTTTAGGGTCAAGAATTTAATCTCATGACCCCGGCCGAGTCTTAGCGCCAGGGGTGGGACAACCGATGAACCTCACCAAATTAAGCACGAGTAATCCTGCCAGCACCTTAGTGGCGCTGCTGCTGATCGCGATATTCGGCGTGTTAGCCATAGGCAAGTTGCCGATTCAGCTGCTTCCCGACATTCAGCGGCCGCAGATCTCTGTCTTCAACAACTGGCGCTCGGCGGCGCCACAGGAGATGGAATCCAACATCATAGAGCCTCAGGAGAATGTGTTACGCCAGGTGCCGGGAGTGGTGGAGATGACTTCCAATATCTCTCAGGGCTTTGGCGGCATCACGCTTACCTTCGAGGTGGGCAGCGACATGCAGGCGGGGATGATCAATGTGATTAACGCCCTCAACCAGACGCCGCCGCGGCCGCTGGACGCCAACGAGCCCTTCATCAATGTCGGCGGGGGCAACGGTGCGCCGAATCTGGCCTCCCTACTGATCCGTATGGCGCCGGACAATCCGGCCACCGACTTTGCCCAGTACCAGAAGCTGATCGACGACGTGGTGGAGCCCAGGCTGAGACTGATCTCCGGTGTCGGTTCGGTGCGACTGCAAAGCCGCCTGCCGAAAGAGCTGCATATCGAGTTCGACCCCTACCGCGCCGCGGCGTTGGGGATTACTCTAGATCAACTGCGCAGCACCCTCTCGCGGGCGGCGGATATCTCGGGCGGTACCGCCAATGTGGGGCGTCGCCAATATACGGTGCGCTTCATTGGTCAGTACACGCCGGAAAACCTGGGCAATCTCATCGTCACCTATAACGAGGGGCGCCCCATCTACCTCAACGAGCTGGCGGATGTGGCGGTTTCTACCGCAGAAGTGCAGGGTTTTACCAAGCGTAATGGTTATCCTGCCTACTATATGACGATAGAAGGCACCTTCGATGCCAATACGGTGAAGGTGCTGGATGGCGTCAACGAGGCGATTGCCGAGCTCAACCAGGGCCCGCTCAAGGAGGCGGGGCTGGTGCTGGATCTCTCCTTCGATGCCTCTGTGCATATCAAGCGGGCCATCTGGCTGGTGAAGGGTAACCTGGCCATAGGTGTGGTGCTCGCCCTAGTGATCCTCTATGCCTTCCTGCGCAGCTTCCGGGCGACCCTGATGATCGCCTCGACCATTCCCGTCGCGCTGTTGATCGCCTTCTTCTTCCTCGAGATGATGGGGCGTACCCTGAACGTGATCTCCCTGGCGGGCCTTGCCTTTGCCGTGGGGCTGGTGTTGGATGCGGCCATCATAGTGCAGGAAAACATAGTGCGTATCTTGCAGCAGGGGGCTCCTGTTCGCGAGGCCATCGCTAGGGGCACAGATCAGGTGAAGGGCGCCCTGCTGGCCTCGACTGCGACGACAGTGGCCATCTTCTTGCCGATCCTGTTTATGCCTGGGGTGGAGGGGCAGCTGTTTTCAGACCTGGCGCTTACCCTGTCGGTGGCCGTGGTCTCCTCTTTTATCAGTGCCATCACCCTGATCCCAGTATTTAGCCTGTTGTGGCTCAAACTCTCCTCAAAGGAAGATGGGCAGCAAAAAGGTCGCCTGTGGCAGTGGATATCGTCGACTGTCCAGTGCCTCACCGGCGACTTGAAACGCGCCAGATTCTGGTGTGTCACCCTGATCATAGGCGCCGCCTTGTTGACGTTTGCCCTGATGCCTAGGCCCGACTTTCTGCCTCAGGCGCGCTCCGACGGCATATTTGCCTTCTTTGCGTTGCCGCCGGGCGCCAATGTGAAGACGCTGGAGAAGGAGGTGGGCGATGTGATCATCGAGCGCCTCAAGCCTTACTATGACAAGGAGAAGCAGCCTTATATCAAGGGGTATAACTTCTCCATGTACAGCGCCTTCAACGTGCTCTTCATTTATCCCGAAGACCCGTCTCAGGCCGATACCATGATAGATCTGCTCAACAAGGAGATCTTGGTGGGCCTGCCCGATACCCAGGCCTTCACCAACCGTGGCTCCCTGCTGCAATTTGGCTTTAATGGCGGCCGGGCGATTAATATCGACCTTCAGGGGGCCGACATGGAGGCCCTGATGGAGACGGCAGGCAAGGGGATGGGGCTCATTCAGGAGGCGCTGCCTGGCGCGGTTGTCAGGCCGATCCCTGGGCTCTCTATGGCACAACCCGAGCTGCAGCTGATCCCTAACGAGCGTCGCCTGGCCCAGGCCGGTGTCGACAGGATACAGATAGCCAATGCCATTCGTGCCTATACCTCTGGCTTGTTTGTGGGCGAGTATTTCGACGGCAACGAGCGCATGGATGTGCTGCTCAAGGGGCCCAAGTGGCAGGTGCCCGAACAGCTGTCGGCGACCCCCGTCTATACCCAGGCGGCGGGCATACAGACCATAGGCGAGCTGGCGACCATCAAGCGCACAGTTGGACCGACTCAGCTGCAGCGGGTTAACGGCAAGCGTAGCGTCAGCCTGTTGATCTTCCCGCCAGCGGATATGTCTTTGGATGAAGCGCTGGAGAAGCTCAACGAATCGGCTGTGCCGACCCTGAGAGCCAGCCTGCCGGAAAACAGCTCCCTCATGTATCGTGGTAGCGCCGACAAGCTCGACAGCACCATCAAAGACATGGGAGCCAACTTTGCCCTGGCCGTGGTGATCCTCTTTCTGCTGATGGCGGCCATGTTTAAGTCGGCCAAGGATAGCCTGCTGGTCTTGCTCTCCATGCCATTGGCTATCTGTGGTGGTGTGGTGAGCCTGCGCCTGCTTAACCTGTTTAGCTTCCAGAGTCTGGATCTACTGACCATGATAGGTTTCATCATCTTGCTGGGGCTGGTGGTCAACAACGCCATCTTGCTGGTGGATCAGACTCGCCAGAGCTATCGGGACAACCCGGATATCGATCTGGCCATCGCCCAGGCCGTGGCGACCCGTGCCCGTCCCGTGTACATGAGTACCTTGACCTCGATTTTCGGCATGCTGCCGCTGATGTTGGTGCCGGGGGTCGGTAGTGAGATCTATCGTGGCCTGGCGGCGGTTATCGTCGGCGGCATGACCTTTAGTGCCTTGTTTACCCTTATTTTAATGCCCAGCCTGTTGCGTCTGACCCATAGGTTGAGTCCAGTTACTGATCGGGTGGCCGATGAGCCAGCCCTCGCATCCACCACAGGAGTGAAGTCATGAGATCCTTAATTGCCGGCGTGCTGGCGCTCTCTCTTTTCGGCCCCATGAGCTGGGCTCAGGGCGAGGTGCCCGAGCGTCTGGTGCAGGTGGTTCAGGTTGAGAACCGCGCCCTGTCGCCCAAGATCATGGTGATAGGTTCCGTCCATTCCCGTAACTATGCCGAGCTGACCTCGGGTATCGAGGGTAAGCTCGAGTGGGTGATCGAGGCGGGTACTCAGGTGAAGGCGGGCGAGGTCGTGGCCCGCATCGAGAAGACGCGTCTCGAATTACAGAAGGCTCAGCAGGAGGCCCAGATAGAGTATGAAACCGTGGGACTATCGCGGCTGAACCGTGAGCTGAAGCGGCTGCAGCAGCTGATCGTCAACAAGAATGCCTCGGAAACCGAGTTAGACAAGGCGCGCTCGGACCGTGATCTGGCGGCGGCCAACCTCAAGCTGGCGCAGATTAAGCTCAAGATGATCCTCGATGATATCGCCCGTACCCAGGTCAAGGCGCCTTTTGCCGGGATCATCACGGCGCGTCAGCGTCAGGCGGGCGAGGATATCAGCCGCGCCGAGTCTATCGTCGCCATTACCGACCCCGACAACCTGGAGATCCGCCTGCATGCGCCGTTAAAGCATAGCCGCCGGGTAAAGGTGGGGGATGAGCTCAGGGTCTACCATGGCCTGGGAGAGTTCTCCGCTAAGATCCGCAGCCTGATCCCGGTTTCCGACGTGCGTTCGCAGACCTTCGAGGCGCGTATCGACCTGCCGCTGGAGCGCCAGGATATGCTCAACGTCGGCGAGCTGGTGTCTCTTGCTCTGCCGATCGCCCCTAAGCAACTGACTACCTTAGTGCCCCGCGATGCCGTGGTGCTGCGCTCCGCCGGTGCCTTCGTGTTTAAGATAGATACTGACAATAAGGCGGTGAGGGTGGCCGTGGAGCTAGGGGATGGTGAAGGGGAGTGGATAGCCGTCAAAGGCGAGCTAAGCGACAGGGATCAGGTGGTGATCCGCGGCGCCGAGACCCTGCAAGATGGCCAACAGGTAAAAGTGCAGGGTGACGCCCCGGCGCTGAGTGCCGGTTAATCTATATCTTTGGAGATAGTCGAGCCGACATAGGTCCCACCTGTGTCGGCTTTTTGGTTGAATCTCGGCAGATTGCGGCCAAAAACTGCCGTTGAGATCATAGTCTTCTGATCTCAGCATGGCATAATGAGCGGCAATATTCGCTTTTACTCATATCCTACAGTTAACGCTAAGGTACTCTATGTCTATGCAAGCCGATCCCTGTGCAAAACCCAGCCTAATGCATCCCGATGAAGCCATCATCAAGCTTTTGGAACAAGTTCGTCCACTGGAAGAATCGGAAATGGTGCAGCTCCCCCATGCGCTGGGGCGTGTGCTGGCGGAAGATCTGGCGTCTAGCATAGACCTGCCGCCATTCGATAACTCGGCGATGGACGGCTATGCCTTCCGTTTCGAGGATCTGGCCCAGGGAAATCGTTTTACCCTTATTGGTCAATCCTTTGCCGGTCATCCCTTCGAGGGCGAGGCTAGCGCCAATACCTGTGTGCGTATCATGACGGGCGCGCCTGTGCCGCCGGGTTATGACACTGTGCAGATGCAGGAGAAGGTCGAGGCCGACGGCGATAGCATAGTGATCGAGGCGCCCAAGGCCCTTGGCGCCAACGTGCGTCGTCGCGGCGAAGAGGTGAAAACTGGTGGTAAGGTGTTGTCGGCAGGGACTCAGATTGGTGCTGCAGAGATGGGAGTGCTGGCCACCATAGGCGCCAGCCAGGTGCGGGTGACCCGTATGGTGAAGGTCGCCTTCTTCTCTACGGGTGATGAACTCCGCCCCGTGGGCAGTGAGCTGGCACCGGGTCAGATCTATGACTCTAATCGCTATAGCATTCAGGGGCTATTGAGCCGCGCCAACGTGGAATGGATAGACCTTGGGGTGATTGAGGATGATCCTGAGGCGATCCGCGCCGCGTTCCGTAATGCCGCGGCCAGTGCCGACATGGTGCTCACCTCGGGCGGTGTCTCCGTGGGTGATGCCGACTTTACCAAGCAGATCCTCGACGAGGAGGGTGAGATCACCTTCTGGAAGCTGGCCATCAAGCCGGGTAAGCCGTTCGCCTTCGGCCGCATCGGTGAGGCGGTCTTCTGTGGTCTGCCGGGTAATCCTGTCTCCTCCATGGTGACCTTCTACAAGCTGGTGTGGCCGCTGCTAAATAAGATGCAGGGGCTGCCACAGGTCAAGCCGTTCTTGTTGCAAGCTAAGCTCAAGGGCAACCTGCGTAAGTTCCCCGGCCGCGTCGAGTATCAACGTGGCATATTGAGTCAAAACGCCCAGGGTGAGGCCGAGGTGAGCGTCACCGGTGGTCAGGGCTCTGGCATGCTGACCTCCATGAGCCTGGCCAACTGCTTCATCATCCTGTCTCAGGAGCAGGGCGATACGCCGGACGGTAGCCTGGTGACCGTGGAGCCCTTCAACTCAGTGTTGGCACTCTAGGGGCTGGGCAGATGGAGCCGAATATGCAAGAGGAGATCCTCTCTGACGCTGAGATTCTGCGCTATAGCCGCCATATCTCCATCAAGGCGATGGATTTCGACGGCCAGGAGCGACTCAAGCAGGCCAAGGTGTTGGTGATAGGTGCCGGTGGTTTAGGCTGCGCCGCCACCCAGTATCTTGCCGTAGCGGGTGTGGGTCAGCTGACGCTGGTGGATTTCGATACCGTGGAGCTGTCCAACCTGCAGCGCCAGGTATTGCATCATGATGCCAACATCGGCCAGCCCAAGGTGGAGTCGGCTAAGGCATCGCTGCTGCAGCTTAATCCGCACCTAAAGGTGGAGACCATCAACGCCGTGCTCGATGACGAGCAGATCCTAGCGCTGGTGGCCGAGCATCAGCTGGTGATGGACTGCACCGACAACATAGTGGTGCGTGAACAGCTTAATCAGGCCTGTTTCCGGCACAAGGTGCCACTGGTATCGGCCGCCGCCATACGTATGGAGGGGACGGTCACAGTATTCGACTATGGCGAGCAGAGCCCATGTTATCATTGCTATAGCAAGCTATTTGGCGATCAACAGTTGACCTGTGTCGAGTCGGGCATTCTGGCGCCCGTGGTGGGTATGATAGGGTGTCTGCAGGCGGTGGAGGCGATCAAGGTGCTGGCCAAGATGGGTAAGACACTCAGCGGCCGCATCCTGATGATAGATGCCATGACCATGGAGTTTCGCGAGATGAAACTCCCTAAGCAGCCTGGCTGCCAGGTATGCGGTGTGTGAGTGTTTACTTATACTGAGGTTAAAAGCGAGGCCTGACCTCGCTTTTTTATGTCCGGTCGATTTTGCCGTTATCTGAGTATTATACCAATCACAGTAAACATGTGATCAGAAATAGCGCAGGAAAAACGCTTGAGAACAAAGCAGGATTTTTAGATAAGTAGTTATTCTACAATTAAAAATACTAATACAGTTATCGAGCGTTTTAACAAGCTAGAATGATCAATTGTATTACTTCAGGTGCCTGCCGCCATCCAGCGCCAGGGAGCGCCCCGTCACATATTGGCTCTGCATCAGATAGTCGATCGCCTGTAGCACCTCGGCTTCGCCACCCTCTCTTGCCAACACCGACTTGGCCCTGGCCTTGTCGCGATAGTCTTCATCGTCATCTTCATTGAAACAGATCAGCGCCGGGGCGATGGCATTGACCTTGACCTGTGGCGCCAGCTTGGCGGCGAAGGAGAGGGTCATATTTTCCAGCGCGGCCTTGCTGGCGGCGTAGGCGATATGCTTCTTGCTGCCCTTCTGCGCCACATAGTCGGTGAGATGGATGATGTCTGTCATGGCCTCTCGGTTTTGCAGTAACGGCGCCAGGGCGAGATTGAGTTGATAGGGAGCATAGACATGTACCTGCATCATCTGGCTGATGATTTGGTCGACACCCACAGGATCGTCATCACTCAGCCAGAGCGAGGCGTTGTGGATCAGTGCATCCAGGCCTTGGTAGTGCTGCTTTAGTGTCAGGATCAGTTCGTCGAGCTGTGCCTGATCGGTTAAGTCACATTGATAGAGATCGGCGCCCAGTTCGGCGAGGGTGTCTATGCTGGGGTAGTGAGTTCGAAAGGTGCCGAGCACCCTGTGTCCGCGGGCAAGAAAGGCCTTGGCCAGATAGAGGCCGATGCGTTTGCCTACGCCTGTGATGAGTATGGTTTTTTGCATCCTGATGCTCTTTGGAATTGCCGATGTTGGCATCGATAGTAGCCGCGGCGACTTGCCGGGTTCAAGTGCTTTCGGGCCAACCGCCCTTGTCTTGGGTCTTTTTCATCTGGATGGTTATAAGTTTATTCTCCTCTAACAAATCCTTTATTGTTTGTGTTCGAATTATATTGTTGGTTGTCGATATGCCGCTGATTACAGTTTTTATCCGGAAAAAGAGATATATATGGCCAAATTTTGGCTTAAATTTGGAATGGCACCGCTATGGCTGTTACAATGGGGGCGAATATTTTTATTATATTGCTATGAGTTCAAATCATTTTAATCGAATCTAAATGATGGCCTGGTGGCGATTCTTTGAGGTTTTAACGGAGAGAATCGATGACGAAAGGTATTGATAAATACAGCATTGAAAGCACCGACTATACGGTTGGTCAGGACAATGTGCAGAAGTGGGGGTTTGATGTACACAACCCCGTATTTGGGGTGAGTGCCGGGTTGATCGCTGCCTTCTTGCTGGCGACCCTACTGACCGATCCCGAGACGGCTAAGTCTGTGCTCGACGGTATCAAGTGGAAGATTATTGGCGCGTTCGACTGGTTGTTTATCTGGTCGGGCAATATTTTTGTGATCTTCTGCCTGGGCCTGATCCTGTCGCCGTATGGCAAGATACGCCTGGGTGGCAACGAGGCCACGGCGGACTACTCCTTCCTCTCTTGGTTGTCCATGCTATTTGCGGCAGGCATGGGGATAGGCCTGATGTTTTGGAGTGTGGCCGAGCCGGTGGCCTATTTCACCGGCTGGTATGAGACGCCGCTCGGCGTTGAGCCGAACACACCCGAGGCGGCCAAATTGGCCTTAGGTGCCACCATGTTCCACTGGGGTCTGCACCCCTGGGCCATCTATGGTGTGGTCGCCCTGTCGCTGGCTTTTTTCGCCTACAACAAGGGTATGCCTCTCTCTATTCGCTCCATCTTCTATCCCCTGCTGGGTGACAGAGCCTGGGGCTGGGCGGGTCACATCGTCGATATCCTCGCCGTGTTGGCTACCCTGTTTGGCCTGGCAACTTCGCTAGGACTCGGGGCCCAGCAGGCCGCCAGTGGTATCCACCACGTGTTTGGTTTGGATGCCGGTCTTGGGCTGCAGATGATAGTGATTGTCGGCGTGACTCTGCTCGCCGTAGTCTCTGTGGTGCGCGGCATCGACGGTGGCGTTAAGGTGATCAGTAATATCAATATGATCGTCGCCTTCCTGCTGCTTATCTTGGTGGCCATGATCGGCTACGCCGTGAGTCTGGGCACCATTCCCACCACCCTGATGGCCTATGTGGAGAACATCATTCCCCTGAGTAATCCTCACGGCCGTACCGATGAGGCCTGGTTCCAGGGCTGGACGGTATTCTATTGGGCCTGGTGGATCTCCTGGTCGCCTTTCGTGGGCATGTTTATCGCTAGGGTCTCTAAGGGGCGTACAGTGCGTGAGTTCATTACCGCTGTGCTGCTGGTACCCACGGCTGTGACCCTGATCTGGATGTCGGTATTTGGCGGCATGGCGATCGATCAAGTGGTCAACAAGGTGGGCGAGCTGGGTGAGAAAGGCCTGACCGACGTGCCACTGGCCATGTTCCAGATGTTCGATGTATTACCCTTCGGCACTCTGCTATCCATCATCGCCGTAGTGCTGGTATTGGTGTTCTTCATCACCTCGTCGGATTCCGGCTCTCTGGTGATCGACAGCATTACCGCCGGCGGCAAGATAGACGCGCCCGTACCGCAACGTGTGTTCTGGGCGCTGTTGGAAGGTGCGATTGCCATGGCACTGCTGTGGATTGGCGGCACTGGGGCGATTCAGGCCTTGCAGGCCGGAGCTATCTCTACCGCGCTACCCTTTACCGTGATTCTGTTGCTGATGTGTGTCAGCCTGCTCAAGGGGATGCGTACCGAGCGCTTCTAAAGCTGAGTCGGTTAAAGCAAAAAAAAGAGGCGGCCTGGCCGCCTTTTTTATTGCCAAAAATCCTTGATAGGACGGCTGGGGTCGAAGTGATGAGCGACCTGTGCCTGCAGTAGCTCTGCGGTGGCGATGGCATCGGTCAGGGCGTTGTGGGGCGGATAGCTGGGCAGGCCGTATCTCGAGCGGCTTTGTCCTAGCCTTACCGAGCCCGGCTTCTCGCCTTTGAGACGATTGAGCAGGCCTCCATGCTGGCGATTCTGTATGTCGGTTTCCAGTGCCATGGTGTCTATCACGGGAAATTCTATCCCCTGCCGAATACGGTTGATCAGTGCCCGTTCCAGGAAGCGTCGCTCTATCTCTTGATAGTGCACCACCATGATCTTACCCGTCATCTGCTGCAGTACCTGTTCGAAGATGGCGGAAAAATCCGGTGCGTCCAGTATGTCGTTGTGGGTGATGCCGTGGATGATCACCGACTCCTCGGCCAGCTGTTCCCTGGGCCTTACCGTCCAGTGTTGGGCGCGATTGAGAAAGATGCGCCGCAGATTGAAGGGCACTGTGCCTATGCTGACGATGTCATCCTTGTCGACATTCAGGCCCGTGGTCTCGAAATCCATGGCCAGAAACTCTATCTCCGCCAGCGGGGTGTCGGGATCGGGCAGGCCACCCATGTAGTACTGGCGCAAGCCTTCATGCTCAGTGGTCTTGAGTCTCTGCTCAAACTTACCGGGCCAGTCGATGCTAGGCGGTGAGAGTAGCTTCTTCAGCATCTTGGCCTCACTTGAACTGATTGCTGGCGTTGTAGCGGAACTTGAGGAAGTTCTGGGCATTACTCAAGATCTGAAACGCATCCTTGAGGTTACGCCGCTCGAAGTCGGACAGATTTTCCGGTTCAATGTTGTTGTCGGGATCTATGCCTTGCTCGACATCAAAAGCCTGATGACGGATACGCACCATGGAGATGAACTCCATGGCATCGCGCAGATCCTGGGCACGGCCCTTGGGAAGAATATTGGCGTCTATGATGTCGTCCAAGCGCTCGAAGGAGTTGCGAGAGCGTGAGCCCACCGCCAGGGCGTGTACCCGGATCAGATCCGCCAGCGGCGCCGTGCCGCGTCGCTTGAGGTTGATGGAGTTGTTATGGCGGCCATCTTTCTCCATCACGAAGTCTTTGAAGAAGCCCAGTGGTGGGGTGCGGTTGAGGGCGTTGCGGGCCAGGCAGGCCAGGAAGCAGTTGTTCTTACGCGCCCGGCGCACGATGAAACCGTTGAGCTGCTCGGCCCACTTGAGGCGGCCATAGACGCCATCGAGATCGAAGAAGATGGAGGCGTTAAGCAGGGCCTTGGGATTGGGGTCGTCAATCCAGTCGGCGAAACAGGCTTCCCACTCTTTGCGGGTCATGCGCCACATAGGATTGGTGGCCATGATATCGCCGGTGCAGTAACTGTAGCCGCAGCGATCCAGGGCATCGCAGACAAACTGGGCCAGCTGGCTGAAGTAGTCGTCGTGTTTGCCCTTGTCGAAGCTGTCGTCGAGTATGATGGCATTGTCCTGGTCGGTGACGATCAGCTGCTCGTCGCGGCCCATAGAGCCGAGGGCGAGAAAGCAGTAGGGGATGGGCGGCGGCCCGAGTTTCTCTTCGGCCATTTCGAGTATGCGCTGCTTGAAGCTACGGCCGATCACCGACATGGCGCTGCCCACCATATGGGAGTTGGCATCCTCGTTGACCAGACGCACGAAGCTGTCTTTGACCTGGGCAGAAAGCGTCGCCAGATCTTCCAGGCTCTGCTGCTGGAAGATGCTGCTGACCAAGAGGAGCGAGTTCTGCGACTCGTATCTGACGATATCCGTGGCTTCTATGATGCCTATGGGCTTGCGTCCCTTGCATACCGGCAGATGGTGCACGTTGTAGCGCAGCATGGTGAGCATGGCCTCGTAGACATAGGCGTTGTGATCTAGGGTGATCACCTCTGCACTCACCACGCTGGCCAGTTCGGTGGCCGGGTCGATGCCTTCGGCGACGACCCGGGTGCAGAGATCCCTGTCGGTGATGATTCCCAGCAGGGGCGATACATCGGATTCCTCATCGTCCAAGACGTCCGGATCGATCACCAGTAGCGAGGAGACATTCTCCTGGGCCATTCGGATGGCCGCCTGCTGTATGCTCTCATCTTTATGGATCACCGGGGCATCCCGGGTCAGCAGGGTCTTTACCTTGGAGGTGGTCAGGTCATTTTGGTCGCTGGAGTTAGATACCGTCTGGCGCAGGCGCGCGCTGTCTTCTACCTCGACGAAGTCGGCAAAGGTATCGTGCTGCTCATAGAGTTCCTGGAAGATCGCCTCAGGGATGCAATAGACCAGGGTATCTTCTATCGCCTTGACGGGGAAACGCACCTTGTTGTTGGTCAGCAGGCCCATCTGGCCGAAGAGATCGCCGCTATCGAGGCGGTTATAGAGTTCGCCCTTGCGGCGGTAGACCTCTACCACGCCGCTGCGCACCATGTAGAGGTCATGGATATGATCGCCGAAGTGGATGATGGGGGTGTCTTGGCGGTAGTAGGCGATCTCCACATGGTGGCTTACCATGTCAACCACCTCGTCGGGCAGGGCGTTAAACGGGGGATACTGGACTAAGAAGTTTTGGATCTCGTTTAATTCTGCTTCCATCGGCTTGCCTGTAGATGTTTTGCTAATACCCTACATACTACCCCATAGCACAGGCTTTGTAAGGCGATGAAGCCAAAAGATTTCGGGCTAATGGGCCGTCCACAGCATCTGACCACACTGGCTGAGATCATAGCCGCCGAGTTGCGCGGCGAGCTGTCGGGTCTGGGCGCTGCCCAGCATCTCGAACAGTGCCTGAAGCTGACGTCTGAAGTAGATCCCCTGGGGCATCACGAAGTCGAAAGATTCGGTTACCAGAGGCACGAAGCTCAGGCCGCTCTCCAGCGCCACAGACTGGCAGCCGAAGCCGATGTCGGCCTCGTTGCGGGCGATGAAGCCTGCCAGCTCACGCTCGCTGTAGGCGGTGATCTGGGGATTGAGCTGCTCTATGCTGGCGCCTTGTTTGATCAGCCAGTGTTCCAGATGCTGTTGGCTACCGGCACCCGCCTGGCGTCCCACCCAGCGCCAGGGCAGACCTATCACCTTCTCCTCCTCCTGGCATCTGTGGTGCATTTCGCTGCGCATCATCAGCCCCTGCTGACGGGTATAGCCGTGTACCATCACCCACTGCTGGTGGTTAGGGTAGCCCTTTAACAGAGCCGGGTGGCGAATGTTACGCTCTTCCACATTGCCCCAATGCAGGGTGCAGACGTCGGCATAGCCGCGAGACAAGAGGTCTAGCCCCATGCGAGAGCCTGTGGAGCTGTAGCTGATCAGGTCACTCTTGCCTATCTTGGACATGAGACGGGCCACCAACATGGAGAGCAGGGGATCGTCACTGCCCGTGATATGCATGCGATCCGACAACATGCCACTGTGGCAGGAGTCCATGACCCAACGATCTATCAATATCTTGGGAAACAGCCACTTACCCGTCACCTTGGTGGCGGGCAATATGCGGTCGTTGGCCATGGAGTAGACCTTCTTCTCGTTCAGGTCGAGATACTCGGCGACCTGCTTGGCGCTCATGTAGACGAGTTCGCTGGGTTCAGTCATGGATAGTCCTTTAAACCTTTGCCGTTAACCTAGGTTGCGTTTCGGCGGTGTGGCATCAAATTCGATATTTTCCGCACCATGATAGATGAGGAAGTGGCGCCCCTTGGCGCGGGCGATCATGGTGATCCCCAGCTTCTGGGCCAGCTCCAGTCCCATCTGGGTGGCACCGCTGCGTGACAGCAGGACAGGGATCCCCATCTTGGCCACCTTGATCACCATCTCAGAGGTGAGACGCCCAGTTGTGTAGAACAGCTTGTTGCCGCCCCCCTGCTGCTTGAGCCACATCTCGCCGGCCAGTGTATCTACAGCGTTATGGCGGCCGACATCTTCGACGAAGCCGATGATCTGATCGCCCTCACACAGGCCACAACCATGCACGGCGCCGGCATTCTTATAGGTCTCGTTGTAGGCGCTGATGTTATTGAGCAGGCTGTAGAGCATGCTCTGCTTCAGCCTTGGGGTCGGCAGGCGAATATCTTCGACGCCATCCATGAAGCCGCCATAGACAGTGCCCTGGCCGCAACCTGTGGTCACCGTCTTCTCTGCCAGCTTTTCTTCCAGGTGTGCGGTCGACTCCTTGGTGATCACCGCCGCCGAGTTAACCCCCCAATCGACGATCACAGACTCGAGCTGTTCGACATCGCTGATGAAGCCCTGATTTTTCAGGTAGCCCAGTGCCAACGCCTCGGGACGGGCACCGAGTGTCATCAGGGTCACTATGGGACGCCAGTTCAGGTAGAGGGTGAGGGGACGTTCACAGGCGATATATTTGTCGACCACTTCGCCCTGCTCGTTGATGGCCTTCACGGCCATGGTGAGGGGGGCATCGGCCTGGGTCTTGACCAGTGTGGGGTGTTTATAACTTGTCATTGCTCTCGTCTTGTTGCATTGGGGGCGCACTGAGCATAGCAAGTATCGTTCCCATGCAATGATTTCGAGTGTAAATGCGTGATCCAGGAGCCGACTTTGTGAGATGTCGCCCTTTTCTGTCCCGGCCAAAATGGCTTTTAGGACAAATTGTCCTACGCTTGTTAGGGATTTGATGATCCAGTTCAAACTATTCCCCTTCTGGCGATGGCATGTAAATTGCTTTGGTAGGTCTATCGCTAACCCAATGCCCGGCGAATCTGCAATACGCCGGCCTGCTAGGCAAAACGGAGACGCAATGCAACATACCGAAAGTCAATGGCCCATGTATGTCTCACTGAAAAAGGTGGAGAAACAGATGGGGCGCTGGACAGCTGAAAGTTGGGAGTTAGATCAGATAGTCCCTGCCACTCAGCCCGCGCCTGCCGGGGCCCACATCGTCATGCTGGAGCTCTACAAAGATGAGCGCGGTAGCTATCGCATCAACCTGGATATGGATAATGCCATGCTCTACGTGGTGTGCGACGAGCTGGAAGATGGTACCTGGGTACCCGCCTATATCTCGGCCGACCAAAATGTCGCAGCCGGTTGCCTTGAAGGGGACACGCCTGTGCTGAACTTCGCCATGCCTAAGGCGATCGCCTGTTGGATCGAGGCCTTCATCACCCGTCACGGCGAGGTGGAGATCTGCGCCCATAGGCGCAAGCATGTTAATCGCCGTAAAAATGAGGGGCCAAGTACCAATCCGGATAGGGGGCTGGTGTCCTGATGAGTGATAAACCAAGCGGACTCTTCGCACGCTGGACCCAGCGTCGCCAGCAGGTGCAGGCTGAGGAAGAGGCGGCGCGCCTGGCCGAACAGGAGCTAGAGCCAACTATCGAGTCTTCGGTTGAGGCCGAAGGTGCAGAGGTTAACGAGCCGAGCGACCAAGCCCCTGGCGAAGAGAAGAAGATACTGACCGCCGACGATCTGCCGGATCCCGAGAAGATAGAGGTGGGCGGCAGCTTCGCCAGTTTCATGGCCGACAACGTCGACCCAGAAGCCAAGACGGCGGCCCTGCGAGCCCTGTGGAAACAGCCTCACTATAACGAGATCGATGGCCTGCTGGAATATGCCCTGGACTATACGGATCAGCCCAAGTTGACTGCCGAGGTATCGGCCGAATTAGCCAAGAAGGTCTTCAGGCATCTGACTAAGGATGAAGAGGCGGCGGAGGCTGGTGCCGACGCGGCTGAAACACAGTTGGCGCAGCAGGAAAACGGTGCGCCACAGGCCGAGGACAATTTGGACAGGGCATCCGAGGAGGTGCCCCAAAATGAACCAGAATTACAGGCATTAACCAAGCCACCTGTTGTTTAAGGTAAGTTTAGAGTGCTTTTAAATCCATAAATTTGGTACGTGAATTGCTGTATTAACCGCAATTAACAACGAGTTAGATAATCGTTGAATTCAGGGTGAAGCTGGCGCAACAAGCGCATGCCGTTAGAGCACAACAGCCACCCGGCTGATACAGCAGCCAAATACTGCTTAGGAACGCAATGTGAGCATGCATTTAGAGACGAGCGACAATTTGGCCCACCTGAAACAGGTGCGCCAGCAAGTGTTGGGACAGACACAAATTCTGCAGAACCTGATCCCACCCACAGTGAGTTACACCACAGAGGGCAATGTGTTGGTCATTGGCCCCGAAGATCTGGCACGTCTGGCGGCCGACAAGCTGACCAACATGGGTCAGCGCGCCATTCTGGCCAACGAATCGATCACCAGCCAGGATGAAGAACACCTGGAGAAGGTGATGAACGCCGCCGAAGATGTCGAGAGCTATTACAACAAGCTCATCGAGATCAAAGGCTTCCTTGGCCAGTTCCAGGTGAAGGTGGAGCATGATGATGGCACTGCCGATCTCAGCCTGGTGGCCATTCGTAAGGCCCATTTCGATCTTATCCTCGACCTGAGCCAGTCTCCCTGCATCAACCTCGAGATGCTGCCACCGGGTTATTTCTACGTGGGGCAGGATGAGGCCAAGTTGATGGATGCCATCGCCCAGCTGCCCGAGTTGATCGGCGAGTTCGACAAGCCTCGCTATGTCAAGGTGAACAGCGATATCTGTGCTCACCACAGAAACGGCATAGATGGCTGCAACCGTTGCCTCAACTTCTGTCCTGCCGATGCCATTGCCAGCGTAGATCACAAGATAGAGATCGACCCTTACCTCTGCCATGGTGCGGGTAGCTGTACCAATGCCTGCCCAACGGGAGCCATCAGTTACGATTTGCCGACGCCACAGGCGCTGCACTCCTACCTGAACAAGCTGGTGACACGTTTTCGCAGTGCGGCGCAGACCGCCCCCGTGATTTTGTTCCACGATGCCAGCCTGGGTGCCTCACTGATTAGCGACGAGCTGCCTGGTGCCATCTTGCCGGTAGAAGTTGAGGAGATCACCGTCGCCAGCATGGATCACTGGATGGCGGCTTTGGCCTGGGGCGCACGTCAGATCTTAGTGCTCAACACTGAGGCCACCGCGCCGACCCTGACTCAGATGCTCAACGGTGAGCTTAAGCTGGCCAACGAGATCCTCGACGAGATGGGGCAGCCCCAGCGAGTGAGCGTGATTGAGGCCAAGCAGATTGCCGAGCTAGCCGCGCTGATCGAGCCGAGCGCCAGCTGGCCCGTGATAGTGCCGGGTGAATTCGCTGCCACCACTAAGCGTGAGACCCTCTACGCGGCGATCGATCACCTCAACAGCCAGGCGGCCTCTACCGATGCCTGTCTGAGCAAGAGCAATATTCCTTACGGCAAGGTGAGTGTTAACACAGATAACTGCACCTTGTGTCTCTCCTGTGTGTCGACCTGTCCTACCCAGGCGCTGACCGACGGCGGCGACAAGCCGGCGCTCTATTTTGTCGAGCAGGCCTGTGTGCAGTGCGGCCTGTGTGAGTCGGCCTGTCCGGAGAAGGTGATCAGCCTGACACCACAGATTAATTTCGATGCGGCGGCCCGTCAGAGCCGTCAAACCCTGAATGAGGAGGCCCCGTTCGAATGTATTCGTTGTGGTACCCCATTCGCCACCCAATCCATGGTGCAACGGATGCTGGATGTAGTCGGCGGACACAGTGCCTTTAGCGCGAATACCGAGCGTCTGAAAATGTGTAGCGACTGCCGGGTAAAAGACATGTTTGAAGACATACTTCAAGATCCTGAAAAGCAACTGCGATAAGAGTTTAGCCATGACCGAATTAGTAAGAGAAGTATCAGAAAACGATCAGTTAAGAGCCGATATCTACCAGCTTTTGGCGGCACTTTTACGCAAGCAGCCAAGTGCTGAACTGTTGCAGTTCCTTTCCACCCTGGAGATAGATGCCGACGATGACAGCGACATGACCAAGGCCTGGTTAGCGCTGAAATTGGCGGCGGGTCAGTTTACCCCCGAGCTGCTGGAAGATGAGTATTTCAACATCTTCCTCGGCGTCGGTAGCGGTGAGATCTTGCCCTATGGCAGCTGGTTTATGACTGGCTCGCTGATGGACAAGCCGCTGGCCCTGCTCAGACAGGATCTCGCGCAGCTGGGTTTCGAACGTAGCGAAGAGGTGAAGGAGCCGGAAGATCACGTGGCCGCCCTGTGTGAGGTGATGGGCACCTTGATCCTGGAGGCGCCGGGCTTCCGCCAGCTAGCCTTCTATCAGCGCCATATCGGCAGCTGGATAGATCGCTTCTGCGACCATCTTGGACGGGCGCCAAGCGCGGCCTTCTACGCCACTGTGGCGCAGCTGGCCAAGGCGTTTTTCGTTATCGAAGCCAATGAGTTTGAACAACTTAAGTTAGATATTCCGGTGAACTGCCCCGGCAGTGAAGCGGAGAAGATTGAACCAACAGCCAGCGAACTCGCGTCCTAGGCTGTGGTTTAGCTTTGATGTCGGCGCCAACGCGCCGACATACTGAAACCGAGGGGTAACCCTCACCAAGCGTCGGGTCCTGGTCTTAGCGTTAACCGGCTGAAAGCTAGGTTGACCGAGATGATGGGACTAGGGCCCAAATTGAGTCAACATCAAGGAGACACTATGAAGAAGCAAGCTTCCGATATGGGTCGTCGTCAATTGCTAAAAGCATTAGCCCTGGGCAGTGCAGCGGGTGCCGTGGCAACCGTGAGCGGCCAGGCTGCGGCAGCAACGCCTGCACCTCAAAAAGATGCAGCGCATGGCGATGGTTACCACGAGACAGATCATATTCGTAGTTATTACGCGTCTTTACGTACCAAGTAAGCCTTGGACGAGTAATTACGCAGTAATTCAATAACATTAGGAGAGTGTGTGATGCGATTAACCCGCAAAACAGACCAGGCAGAAGTCGCTAAAAAGCCTGCCCTAGGTCTAAGTCGTCGTCAGTTCCTTCAGTCTGCAGGTCTTGCTACTGGTGGTATTGCCGCGGCCTCTATGCTTGGCGCTGGAATGATGCGCAAAGCCGAAGCGAAAGAAGTGCCACATGATGCGCCAACCGAAGTGAAGCGTACCATCTGTTCTCACTGTTCAGTGGGCTGTGGTATCTATGCCGAAGTGCAAAATGGCGTGTGGACAGGTCAGGAACCTGCTTTCGACCATCCATTCAATGCCGGCGGTCACTGTGCCAAGGGTGCGTCTCTGCGTGAGCACGGCCATGGTGAGAAGCGCCTCAAGTACCCCATGAAGCTCGAAGGCGGTAAGTGGAAGCGTATCTCTTGGGATCAGGCTATCGAGGAAGTCGGTCAGAAGGCACTGGATATCCGTAAGGAGTCAGGCCCGGATTCAATCTTCTTCATGGGTAGTGCTAAGTTCTCTAACGAGCAGGCGTATCTCTACCGTAAATTCGCTGCCATGTGGGGCACCAACAACGTCGACCACTCGGCACGTATTTGTCACTCTACCACTGTAGCCGGTGTTGCTAACACCTGGGGCTATGGTGCGCAAACCAACTCGTTCAACGATATTCGCAACGCCAAGGCGATGATGTTTATCGGTTCTAACCCTTCTGAAGCCCACCCGGTTGCCATGCAACACATTCTGGAAGGTAAAGAGCGCGGCGCGAAAATTATCGTTGTCGATCCTCGTTTCACCCGTACTGCGGCTAAGGCCGACGAGTACGTGCATATTCGCCCAGGTACCGATATTCCTTATATCTATGGTCTGCTGTGGCATATTTTCGAAAACAAGTGGGAAGACCAGACCTTCATCGACCAGCGTGTCTACGGCATGGAGCGCATTCGCGAAGCTGCCGCTAAATGGACGCCTGAAGAAGTTGAAAACGTGGTTGGTGTGCCTAAAGAGCAGATGTACCGTGTGGCCAAGACGCTGGCCGAGACTAAGCCTGGCACCATAGTCTGGTGTATGGGTGGTACTCAGCACCACATAGGTAATGCCAACACCCGTGCTTACTGTATCCTGCAGCTGGCGCTGGGCAACATGGGCGTATCGGGCGGCGGTACTAACATCTTCCGTGGTCACGATAACGTACAGGGCGCTACCGACTTCGGTCTGCTGTTCGATACCCTGCCTGGCTACTACGGCCTCAAGACAGGTTCTTGGAAGCACTGGTGTAACGTGTGGGATCTGGACTATGACTGGGTCAAGGCGCGCTTCGACCAGGAACAACGCCTGGGTCAGGATCCTATGACCTCTACCGGTATTCCTTGTTCTCGTTGGCACGACGGCGTGCTGGAAGACAAGTCTAAGATCGCCCAGAAAGACAACATCCGTATGTCATTCTTCTGGGGTCAGTCGGTCAACACAGAGACCCGTGGCCGTGAGGTGCGTGAAGCACTGAACAAGATGGACACTGTGGTGGTTGTGGATCCGTTCCCAACCATGGCGGGCGTCATGCATACCCGTAAAGACGGTGTCTACCTGCTGCCGGCGGCGACTCAGTTTGAGACCTATGGTTCGGTATCTGCCTCTAACCGCTCACTGCAGTGGCGTTCACAGGTGATCGAGCCGCTGTTCGAGTCTAAGCCTGACCACGTCATCATGTACAAGCTGGCGAAGAAGTGGGGCATAGAGAAAGAACTGTGCAAGCATATCAAGGTGAATGGCGATGAGCCGTTGATCGAAGATATCGTCCGCGAATACAACAAGGGTATGTGGACCATTGGTTACACCGGCCAGAGCCCAGAGCGTCTGAAGATGCACCAGGAAAACTGGGGCACCTTCGACATCAAGAGTCTGGAAGCACCGGGTGGCCCAGCTAAGGGCGAAACCTATGGTCTGCCTTGGCCATGTTGGGGCACGCCTGAGATGAAGCACCCAGGTACCCAGATCCTCTACCGTACCGACCGTGAAGTCCGCTTCGGTGGTGGTAACTTCCGTGCCCGTTACGGTGTTGAGCACAATGGCAACAACATCCTGGCCGAAGGCTCTTACTCTAAGGGCAGCGAGATCAAGGATGGTTACCCAGAGTTCACCGACAAGATGCTTAAGCAGCTTGGCTGGTGGGACGACCTGACTGCCGAAGAAAAAGCGGCTGCCGAAGGTAAGAACTGGAAGACAGATATCTCTGGTGGTATCCAGCGTGTCGCCATCAAGCACGGCTGTATTCCATTTGGTAACGCTAAGGCCCGTTGTATCGTGTGGAACTTCCCGGATGATATTCCGGTTCACCGTGAGCCGCTGTACACGCCTCGTCGTGATCTGGTGTCTAAGTACCCAACTTACGATGACCGTATGGTTGCGCGTCTTCCTACCCTGTACAAGTCTATTCAGGATCAGGACTTTGCTAAAGAGTTCCCACTTGCCTTGACCTCTGGTCGTCTGGTTGAGTACGAGGGCGGTGGTGAAGAGACACGTTCTAACCCTTGGTTGGCTGAACTACAGCAAGAGATGTTCATCGAGATCAACCCTGCCGATGCGGCGGATCGTGGTCTACGTGATGGCGATGTCGTTTGGGTTCACAGCCCAGAAGGCGCCAAGATCAAGGTGCAGGCAATGGTGACACCGCGTGTGATTGAAGGCGAGTGTTTCATGCCGTATCACTTCGCGGGTATGTTCGAAGGCGAGAGCCTAGAGAAGAGCTACCCAGAAGGTACAGTGCCTTACATCATTGGTGAATCGGCCAACACAGTATTGACCTATGGCTATGACGTCGTGACTCAGATGCAAGAGACTAAGTCTAGCTTGTGTCAGATCACCAAAGCCTAACGCAACTTGATGAGGAGATAAGCCATTATGGCAGTCATGAAATTTCTATGTGACACCAAACGCTGCATCGAGTGTAACGGTTGCGTCACAGCATGTAAGAACGAAAACGATTCCGCTCTCGAGTGGGGTATCCAACGCCGTCGCGTCGTGACCATCAACGATGGTCAACCCGGTGAAGCCTCGATCTCTGTGGCTTGTATGCACTGTACCGACGCCCCTTGTCAGGCCGTTTGCCCAGCAAACTGCTTCTACAAGACGGAAGATGGCCTAACGCTACACAACAAAGATACCTGTATCGGTTGTGGTTACTGCCTATACGCCTGCCCATTCGGTGCGCCTCAGTTCCCTAAGAAGAGCACCTTTGGCAGCCGCGGCAAGATGGATAAGTGTACTTTCTGTGCCGGTGGCCCAGAAGAGACCTTCTCCGACGCGGAGCGTAAGAAGTACGGCGCTAACCGTCTGGCCGAGGGTAAGTTACCTATGTGTGCCGAGCTTTGTTCGACCAAGGCCCTGCTCGCCGGTGATGCGGAAGTGGTTTCCAACATCTACCGTGAGCGTATCGCGGCCCGTGGTAACCCTAATGCGATCTGGGGTTACACCCCTAAGACTGGCGTTTAAAGTGAATAGTACCGTAAGCCCTCGGGCTTGCGGTCTGTAAAGGAGTGACTATGTTATTAAAATCACTGCGCAGCCTATTCACTGTGTTGTTATTGCCATTGGTCTTGGCAATGGGCTTAGGTCTGACGACGTCAGCCTACGCCGTTGACGAACAGACCAGTCAACAGATGGCCAATACCAGCGACGCTGAGTTATGGAAAGCCGTGAAGTCAGGCGACAAGGGATACACCACAGCCAAGGGTGTGGAGACTGGGGTAATGATTAACGTGTCTGCCATCGAAGGCACTAACGTTAAGAATGACTATCTCACCCCTGTGATGGCACTGGCCGTTTGCGGTGTGTTCGGTGCTTTCTTGATCTTCTATCTGGTGAATGGTCCTTCAAAGCTAAGTCATGGTTTCTCTGGCAAGATGGTATTGCGCTGGACCAAGGCCGATCTTTGGATTCACTGGGTGATGGCACTTTCCTGCCTGGCGTTGATCTTTACCGGTCTTAACATCATGCTGGGTAAGCATGTGCTGCAACCCTATGTGGGCACAGGTATTTGGGGTTCGCTGATCTACGGCAGCAAGACGATCCACGATTATGCGGGTCCCTTGTTCATCGTGGCTTGGGCCATCTGTGTGGTTAAATGGATGCCGTTGCAGACATTTAAGCTGTATGACCTTAAGTGGTTCCTGGTGGTTGGTGGTTACATCAACTTTGGTCCCTTCAAGGGGAAGCACCCAGACAGCGGCTTCGCCAACGCCGGTGAGAAGATGTGGTTCTGGACACTGACCCTGTTCGGTCTCTTCATCGGGGTTTCCGGCATCATGCTGGTAATGCCTGGGCTCGAACTGCCACGTGAAGCCTCCATGGCGGCACTGCTGGTTCACGGCCTCAGCGCCATCATCATCATTGCCTTTACGATCGTCCACATCTGGATGGCGACCGTATTGAGTGAAGGTGGTATGGAGTGTATGAAGTCGGGCTACTGTGACGAGAACTGGGCGGTACAGCACCACAACCTTTGGTATGACGAGATCAAAGAGAACGGTACTCTTACATACAGAGACTAGGCTCTCAAAGAATAGCCGCTTTAGCTTGAACGAAAGCGCATAAACGAAACACCCCACCTGGCTACCAGGCGGGGTGTTTTTTATTGATTTTTTAACATTATATATGACCAAAAAGGTATTTCAGATTTATTTTGGTGAGCTGGAACTGATTTATGTTTTGTACTAGTTGTAATCTTGAAAAACGGTTTATGGCGACATAGAAAGGGTTAGTTTACTGTTTAGCGTGTAGTGATTTTTCTGTTTCAGTAATGCAGGCAGGTAGGAATTGATTGTAGGTGTTAAGGTAATTGTTTTTTACAGCATTTATTAGGCTTTGATCATTTTTTACTTTCTTGATTAAGTTTCCAATTAGGCTATGGATTTCTGTAGCCTGAATAGGTTGATTGCCACCACTGGAGTTTTTTATTTTAAGTAGAGCTTTCTCGATCACTTGTCGTTCGCTTTCTTCGAATAGGATAGAATCAACGATAGCTCCCCACATAAGATCACATCCAAACTGGGTTTCTGGTTTTATTCTGTTTTTTCTATCACTCAAATTTGCCCGTTGATTACCTGTGGTCACCTTAACGGGGGGCGTGATGGAGTTTATTCTGCAAGTTTTAGCCCAAGATATGCACGAATTTCCACAAGGTTGTCCTTTTTTACATACCTTTGCTTCTGCCGCAATTGATAGAGTGAGTAAACTCATGAATGTGATAAAGATGAGTGGTTTCATTTATACAACTCCTGCGTATATCTAATACAAGAAAATTCATTTTTCAGGAACTCATGCTTGCTCACACTATCATTACAACATTTAGTTGGATAGAGGAATTTAAATGGTGGGAATGTGAGTGCCTCATTGAGTGAATGTCACTATAGAGAATGTGGCTGTTAATCTTGGATAGGCAATGAAGTCATCATCGAGATTGATCATCTTTGTTCGATTTTTAATCATGAACTTTATTTTCAACAACAACTTCATTACATCTACTGGATCCCGGTTTTGACTATTTTTAGGGATTGCCAGCAAAGTGCACTGAGTAAAATATGACAGGCTTAACACTTTGGTCATTTATTCAATTTTTCCGCGTACCTACCCCTGTTCAGATCAATATCTCAGCTTCATTTCTTCCTTATATTGCAACGGCAATTAATCGGATGTTTTTAAAAAATATAGCATTTTTACCAATTAGCCACCTGTAAATAACATTGGGTTAACTCGTGTTGCGGTGGCGAGTTTGAATAGATCATCCCTACTAATCGAAACTTCCTATTCCTCTAGGAGCAAGAATGAAGAAGCAACAGCCCGATCTGAATCGTAGATCTCTGCTGAAAGCACTCACCATAGGTGGTACGGCCGGTGTGGCCATCGCCGCAAGCGGTGTGAGTGTTGCCAATGCAACAGAAAGTAAATCTCAAGAAAAACATGCCGATGGCTACCATGAAACCGCACATATCCGCAGTTATTACAATAGCTTGCGTAGCTAATTAGGAGAATTTGAGCGATGAAGTTAACGCGCAAAACAAATGAGGCAGTCGCTGCGGCCAAGCCAAGCTTAGGCATCAGCCGTCGTCAATTTATGAAGCATGCGGGTATCACTACCGGTGGTATCGCGGCAGCCTCTCTTCTCGGTACCGGCATGATGCGCCGCGCCGAAGCGAAAGATATTCCACACGATGCACCTATCGAGATCAAGCGCACCGTATGTAGTGCCTGTGCGGTCGGTTGTGGTCTGTACGCCGAAGTACAAAATGGTGTCTGGACGGGTCAGGAGCCTGCATTCGATCACCCATTCAACGCCGGTGGTCACTGTGCCAAAGGGGCTGCGCTGCGTGAACACGGTCACGGCGAGAAGCGTCTTAAGTACCCGATGAAGCTGGTCGACGGCAAGTGGAAGAAGCTCTCTTGGGAGCAGGCCTTCAACGAAGTTGGCGACAAGATGCAGAGCATTCGTCAAGAGTCTGGTCCAGATTCACTCTACTTCATGGGTAGTGCCAAGTTCTCTAACGAAGGCTGCTACATGTACCGTAAATTTGCGGCCATGTGGGGTACCAACAACGTCGACCACTCGGCACGTATCTGTCACTCTACCACTGTAGCCGGTGTTGCTAACACTTGGGGTTATGGTGCGCAAACCAACTCTTTCAACGATATCCAGAACGCCAACGCAATCTTCTTTATCGGTTCAAACCCTGCCGAGGCACACCCTGTTGCCATGCAGCATATCCTGATCGCTAAAGAGAAGAACAACGCTAAGATCATCGTGGTCGACCCACGTTTCTCTCGCACCGCGGCTCACTCTGATCTGCACTGTGCACTGCGTCCTGGTACCGATATTCCTTTCATCTACGGTATGTTGTGGCACATCTTCGAAAACGGCTGGGAAGACAAGACCTTCATCCAGCAGCGCGTGTTCGAGATGGACACCATCCGTGAAGAGGTGAAGAAGTTCCCACCACAAGAAGTGGCCAACATCACTGGCGTGAGCGAAGAGCAGGTTTACCAAGCGGCTAAGCTGATGGCCGAAAACCGTCCTGGTACTGTGGTTTGGTGTATGGGTGGTACCCAGCACCACGTAGGTAACGCTAACACCCGTGCCTACTGTATCCTGCAGCTTGCACTGGGCAACATGGGCGTTTCTGGCGGCGGTACTAACATCTTCCGTGGTCACGATAACGTACAGGGCGCGACCGACCTGGGTCTGCTGTTCGATACCCTGCCTGGCTACTACGGCCTGAAGACAGGTTCTTGGAAGCACTGGTCACACGTTTGGGATCTGGATTTCGACTGGGTTAAGGGTCGTTTCGACCAGAACGAATACCTGGGTCGCATCCCAATGAACACCCCTGGTATCCCATGTTCTCGTTGGCACGACGGCGTATTAGAGACGCCTGAGAAGCTGGCGCAGAAAGATCGCGTTCGCATGGCCTTCTTCTGGGGACAATCTGTCAACACAGAAACCCGTCAGCGCGAGGTGCGTGACGCCCTGGATAAGATGGACACTGTTGTGGTTGTGGATCCATTCCCAACAATGGCGGGTGTCATGCACCGTCGTAAGAATGGTGTCTACCTACTACCTGCGGCGACTCAGTTCGAGACTGAAGGCTCAGTATCTAACTCTGGCCGTAGCCAGCAGTGGCGTGAGAAGGTGATCGAGCCACTATTCGAGTCTAAGACAGATATCGAGATCATGTATCGCCTGTCGCAGAAGCTAGGCTTCGACAAGGAATACACTAAGCGCATCGCGAAAGATGCCAAAGATATGCTAGTGATCGAAGACATCACCCGCGAGATCAACCGCGGTATGTGGACCATTGGTATGTCTGGCCAGAGCCCAGAGCGTCTGAAGCTGCACACCCAAAACTGGGGCACCTTCAGCAACAAGACGCTCGAGGCAGAAGGCGGCCCGGCCAAGGGCGACACCTATGGTCTGCCATGGCCATGTTGGGGTACACCAGAGCAGAAACACCCTGGTACCCAGATCCTCTACAACACACACAAGCACGTGCTGGAGGGCGGTGGTAACTTCCGTGCCCGTTATGGCGTCGAGTACCAAGGCAAGAACCTGCTGGCCGAAGGCAGCTTCTCTAAGGGTGCCGAGATTCAGGATGGTTACCCTGAGTTCAGCGACAAGCTGCTTAAGCAACTTGGCTGGTGGGACGATCTGACCGCCGAAGAGAAAGCCGAAGCCGAAGGCAAGAACTGGAAGACCGACCTTTCTGGTGGTATCCAGCGTGTGGCCATGAAGCACGGTTGTATCCCATTTGGTAACGCTAAGGCCCGCTGTATCGTGTGGACCTTCCCTGATCAAGTGCCTGTACACCGTGAGCCGCTGTACACGCCGCGCCGCGATCTCGTGTCTAAGTACCCAACGTACGACGACATGCAGGTTCATCGTCTACCTACGCTGTATAAGTCTATTCAAGAGAAAGACACGGCAACTAAGTACCCACTGGGTCTGACCTCGGGTCGTCTGGTTGAGTACGAGGGTGGTGGTGAAGAGTCTCGTTCTAACCCATGGTTGGCCGAGCTGCAACAAGAGATGTTTGTTGAGATCAACCCAGGCGATGCAGCCGATCGCGGTATCCGCAACGGCGACACAGTATGGCTGGAAGGCGCCGAAGGTGGCCGCATCAAGATCAAGGCCATGGTGACTCCTCGCGTTAAGCCTGGCGTGACCTGGATGCCATACCACTTCGCCGGTGTGATGCACGGTGAGAGCCTAGAGAATAACTATCCAGAAGGTACTGTGCCTTATGTGATTGGTGAGTCTGCGAACACGGCATTGACCTATGGTTATGACCCTGTCACGCAGATGCAAGAGACCAAAGCGTCGCTTTGTCAGATCACTAAAGCTTAAGTATCGGGAGATTTGCCATTATGGCTACAATGAAATTTTTATGTGATACCAAGCGCTGCATCGAATGTAACGGCTGTGTCACGGCATGTAAGAACGAAAACGACTCTGCGCTCGAGTGGGGTATTCAACGTCGCCGCGTGGTGACCATCAATGACGGTCAGCCTGGCGAGTCCTCTATCTCTGTGGCGTGTATGCACTGTACCGACGCCCCTTGTCAGGCGGTTTGTCCGGCAAACTGCTTCTACAAGACGGAAGATGGTCTGACGCTGCACAACAAAGATACCTGTATCGGTTGTGGCTACTGCCTGTACGCCTGTCCGTTTGGCGCGCCTCAGTTCCCTAAGAAGGGCGCATTCGGCAGCCGCGGCAAGATGGATAAGTGTACCTTCTGTGCCGGTGGTCCTGAAGAGAACCATTCAGACGCAGAGCGCCAGAAGTACGGTTCTAACCGTATTGCCGAAGGCAAGCTGCCTATGTGTGCCGAGTTGTGTGCGACTAAGTCGCTACTTGCCGGTGATGCTGAGGTTATCTCAAACATCTTCCGCGAGCGTGTTGCATACCGTGGTTCGAAAAATGCGATTTGGGGTTAATCCCCAGCTTGTATAAGGCCACAACAATCCACACCGGGCCTGCCCGGTGTGGACGATAAGGATGTAATATGAACAAATGGTTCAAACAATTTAGCGTGATCTTAGCGCTAGTGATAGGTACCACATTCAGTGCCCTGTCGTTCGCCCATGGCGATGCGACCGACCATACCCATGCCGCCACCGAGGGGCAGATCTGGTCTGAGCTACAGGCGGGCGCCACCGGATATACGACCTCTCACGGTCAGTTCCATAACCAGCCGATCAACAGCTATGATCTGCGGGTGTTGGAGCTTCGCAGCGACTGGCTGGCACCCGCCCTGATGGCGGCGTTGTTTGGCATGATCATCATCTTCGTGCTGTTCATCAAGGTGAACGGTATCTCCAAGTTGCATCATGGCTTCTCGGGTAAGATGGTGTATCGCTGGTCGAAATTTGATGTCTCTATCCACTGGTTGGGGGCGATCCCTTGTCTGCTGTTGATCCTCACGGGTCTGACGCTGCTGGCGGGACGTTTCTTCTTCCAGCCGTATCTGGGTGAAGGCTTCTGGGCCGGCCTGGTCTATGGTGCTAAGCAGATCCACGACTACATGGCGATCCCCTTCATGTTAGGTTGGGCGTTGATGACTACCCTCTGGGCTAAGAATCAGCTGCCTAAGATGTATGACGTTAAGTGGTTCCTGGTTGTGGGCGGTTATATCAACTTCGGCCCATTCAAGGGTAAGCACCCGGATGCAGGCTTTGCCAACGCGGGTGAGAAGATGTGGTTCTGGGCCTTCGCCCTGTTCGGTCTGATCATCTCGGCTTCAGGCATGTTATTGCTGTTCCCGAACCTGTTCGAGCCTAGTCGCACCCTGAGCCTGATCGCTCTGGTACTTCACTCTGTCAGTGCCATCGTTATCTGCGCCTTCTCTATCGTGCATATCTTCATGGCAACCGTGATGTCAGAAGGTGGTATGGAGTGTATGGTGTCGGGTTACTGTGATGAGAACTGGGCAACCCAGCATCACAACCTTTGGTATGATGAGATCAAAGCCAACGGTACTCTGAAATATAAAGAGTAATCTTTAAGCGACACTAAACAATACAAACACCTCGTCAGGTCTCTGGCGGGGTGTTTTTTTATCTTATCGCCAATACACCTTGTGTTGAAAACGGGTGGTGGATGATGGACAACTTTCCCTAAAGCGACTAGCTTATGCTGTTAACAATGAATGATTTAAAGGGAGTTAAATAATGTACAGAGGGATACTTTTGGCAATCGGCTTGGTTGCCAGTAACGTGAGCCTTGCCGACGACTTTCAGGTGAGTTCGGAGATCACCTTGAAAGATGAGTTGCTTGGCACACCAACCTTGTTAGTTAATCAGGCCGCGGCTAAGTATGTGATGCTGGGGGATCAGTATCGATTCAGTGTCAACGTGACTCCGCACAATGAGGCTCAGGTCTTGGTCGATTTTAGCCTGAGCGGCAAGGGTTATGATACTCAGTCTCAGGTGCTTATCGACCTGGATAAAGCCGTCGTACTCGACTTTGATGACCAGCAGTTTCGTTTTCTCATTAATAAGGTCAGTGGATAAGCCGAGCTTAATGCACAATGCTCGGTTAATTTAACCCGCTCTCCCTATTTCATACTACCTTGTTGGTGACTCGGTTGACCTCGGTATTCAGCTTAAGTGAGTTTCTCACTCTGAATATTGTCTGCTGGTTGTGATTTGTCTGGATCATCTGTCGCTGATCGCCAGTCAAACCAATTTGACCTAAGCTCAAGGTAGCCTCGTCAAGCAGGAGACAGAGATGGAGAACAAACGGGTTAGCGACAGTATGGGCGATCTCAATATACCCGCCGATGCCCTGTATGGGGCGCAGACGGCGCGGGCGATCAAGAACTTTCCGGTCAGTGGTCGCCCCGTGCCACGCAGCTTCATTCGCGCCCTGTTGCTGGCCAAGCTTGCCGCCGCCGAGGCCAATGTGGCCCTTAAGCTGTTAGCGCCCAACATAGCCCAGGCGGTCGCTCAGGCGGTACAAGATCTGCTGGCGGATCCCCAGATGATGCGCCATTTCCCCATCGACATGTTTCAGACCGGCTCGGGTACCAGCAGTAACATGAACGCCAACGAGGTGCTGGCGAGTCTGGTCTCGTCGCGCCTGGGGCAGAGTGTGCATCCCAACGATGCAATAAACCTGGGGCAGAGCAGTAACGATATCATTCCCAGTGCCATTCATATCAGTGCCCTGTTGGCGGTAGAGCAGTCGCTGCTGCCTTCGCTAACACTCCTGTCGCAGACCATTACGGCCAAGGCGCAGCAGCTTGGCGATGTTACCAAGACGGGCAGGACGCATCTGATGGATGCCATGCCTATTCGCTTCGATCAGGTCTTGGGGGGCTGGGGGAGTCAGATCGATCTGTGCCGCCAACGACTAGTGGCGCTCAGTGGTGAGCTGGCCCAACTGCCGGTAGGCGGCACGGCGGTGGGGACAGGGGTCAATACCCATGAGGAATTCTCAAGGCTATTTTGTGAAAGACTCTCGGCGCTGACGCGCACCCAGTTTCGCCCTGCCGATAACCTGTTCAGCCGCATGGCGAGCCATGATACCGCCGTGGCACTATCGGGCCAGTTGAAGACGCTGGCGGTGGCTATCATGAAGATCAGCAACGACCTGTGCTGGATGAACTCAGGCCCGCTGGCAGGGATCGGTGAGATTAGCCTGCAACCCCTGCAACCCGGCTCCTCCATCATGCCCGGCAAGGTCAACCCAGTGATCCCTGAGTCCGCCTGCATGGTCGCAGCGCAGGTGATGGGTAACGATATGGCTATTACAGTCGCCGGGCAGTCTGGTAACTTTGAGCTGAATGTGATGCAGCCGCTGCTCGCCGTCAATCTGCTGGAGAGCATAGAGATCCTCGGCAATGTGTCGCGCCTGCTGGCCGACAAGGCGATAGCCAGCTTTGTGGTGAACCGTGAACGTATAGCGGCATCTCTGCACCGCAATCCCATACTGGTCACCGCTCTGAGTCCTAAGGTCGGCTATGTGCAGGCCGCTAAAATCGTCAAGCAGGCCTATCAGGAGCAGCGGCCCATACTAGAGGTTGCCATGGAACTCACAGATCTTAGCGAGGAGGAGCTCAGGCACCTGCTGGATCCCGAGCGCCTGACTGGGGTAAGGCCTCATAGAGAGCGGCGAATCGAGAGGATGGTGACTCGATAGGATGGTGATTCCGACAGAGTCGCCTTATCAAACAAAAAGGCATCCTAGGGATGCCTTTCTCGGTTCAATGTGCTCGGTCTTACCAGGCCAGCTGCAAGATCTCGCGGCTGATATCCAGGCCGAGATCGCCTGACTCAGATAGGGCCGTCATGCCGTGGGCTTCCAGCGCCGCGACTATGTCGTCAATCTGATCCTGGGCGATATCATAGTCGCGCAGGCGAGTCTTGAGGCCCAGCTGCTGGAAGAACTGCTCCGTCTTGTCGATCGCCAGATCGACGCGACTCGCCTCATCACCTTCTGTGATATCCCATACGCGCTCGGCGTATTGTAGCAGCTTGGCGTGTTTCTGGCTCTTGCGTACGCGCCATACCGATGGCAATACCGCGGCCAGTGTTTGTGCATGGTCGATACCAAACAGCGCCGTCAGCTCGTGGCCTATCATGTGAGTCGTCCAGTCAAACGGCACGCCCGCGCCTATCATGCCGTTGAGGGCCGAGGTGGCACTCCACATCAGGTTGGCTCTGGCGTTGTAGTTCTCTGGCTCTTCCAGGGTGAGAGGGCCAATCTCGATCAGGGTACGCATGATCCCTTCGGCGGTTCTGTCCTGCACTCGGCCGTCTACCGGATAGGTGGCATACTGTTCTAGCACGTGGACGAAGGCGTCGACGACACCGTTGGCTACCTGAATTTTAGGCAGGGTGAAGGTCAGGGTCGGATCCAGCAGCGAGAAAGTTGGATAGATGCTGGGATGGTTGACCGGGAACTTGCCGCCGTTATAGCTCACTACGCCGAAGGCATTCATCTCAGAACCTGTGGCCGGCAGCGTGGCGATGGTGCCCAGCGGCAGGACGCGATCAGCTTCTACAGGCACAGGCGCGAAGCCATGGAACAGCAGGCTGGCGCTGTCACCCTCGAAGCGTGTCGCCAGGGCGATGAACTTGGTGCCATCCATCACAGAGCCGCCACCGACCGCCAGTAGGAAGTCGATAGACTCATCTTTAGCCAGCTTGGCCGCCTTGGCCAGGGTCTCATATTGTGGGTTGGCCTCGATACCGCCGAACTCGACGACGGTGCGATCACCCAAAGCATTGAGGACCTTGTCCAGGGTGCCGAAGCGTTTTACGCTGCCGCCGCCATAGGTCACCATGACGCGGGCGTCGGCTGGAATTAGCTTGTCGAGCTCGTCCAGGCGATCTTTACCGAAGACGATCTGTGTGGGATTACGATAATCGAAGTTAAGCATGGGGATACCTTGTGTCACCTAAGAATATGCTGCACATACTAGTCTCTTGGCGCGAGTTTTAAATACCTATTACTGCCCTATGCTTGCCTATTTCTGCTTTATTGTGTTTTAAATTGCTCAAATTGGCATATTTTGATGCATTTTCCTGCCTTGGTGTTAGTATCTCGCTCAGTTGAATACTTGTCTTGTCCCATGAGGTGAATTGTGAAGAGTATTGCCGAGCTGATGTCCGCCTTGGCCCCCGATGAGGGGATGAATGATAGTGTATTGCCCGGCATCAAGCTGTTTCGCTGCTCCGCCTACGGTGCCCGTGGTCCTCTGTGTTACTCCCAGGGGATCATGATAGTGGGGCAGGGTAAGAAGCGGGTCTATCTAGATGATAAGGTGCTTGACTATGATCCCCAGAACACCCTGGTGATGACAGTGCCCATGCCGGTGGAGTGTGAAACCTTTGCCAGCACGGAAGAGCCTGTGTTGGTGATGATGATAGATATCGATCTGGCGCAGCTTAACCGCCTCATTCCCGTCATGGACAACCACAACAGGGTACCGCAGGCGCTGAACGAATCACGACTGCCCGGCTATTTTGTCGCGCCGACCGGCGAGGCGCTCGAATGCAGCATTCATCGTTTGCTGTTGGCGCTGCAATCGCCGCTGGAGGCCGAGGCGCTGGGTCAGGACATGGTACTGGAGATCTTGTATCGCCTGTTGGCCCTGCCCAATGCGGCGCCGCTCTATGCCCTGGCGCTGAGTCATACCCGGCTGTCGCGCATCGACAAGGCCCTTAACTATCTGCATAAACACTATGCCGCCAGCATAGAGGTAGATCAGCTGGCGGCCCTGGTGAACATGAGTCCCTCGGCCTTTCATCGCAGCTTCAAGGAGGTCACCGCTTCGTCGCCGATTCAGTACCTGAAGAAACTACGTTTGAATAAGGCCAGGGAGCTATTGCAGCGCCCCGGGGTGAAGGTAAAACAGGCGGCTATTGAGGTGGGTTACGAGAGCCCGGCCCAGTTTAGCCGCGAGTTCAAACGCTACTTCAGCCACAGCCCGGGGGAGTGCGCCAGGTAAGCCGCGTCTTTATTGTTTGATGCATTGCAGTAAGACGATAAACGGGGGCATGTTGTTGTGTGCCACGCTGTGGCCTTCGGGCTCGGTGCGGCGCTTCTGATGCTGGCGCATGCCCACGTCATCGCCTTCACCCGTTGCGTACTCGGGCTCGTCTCCCGAGTCATAGTAGTACCAGTCGTCGTAGACATGGGTATGCTTGGGTAATTCCGCCAGTGTGAGTTTATGCTTCTCCTCGCCGCCGATGGCATTGAGCTTGCGCACCGAGAGTTCATTCTCTTGATTATTCATGGCTAAGGTAAAGCGGCCAATCCCCTGGTTATAGAGTTGCCAGCCCTCAGGGCAGTTGGCAAGGTCGAAGTAGGCGACCGTCTTAGCCGGAATGATGCTTCCCTTGTCGGCGATTTGTTTACTCAGGGCGGAGAGTTGTTGCGTGGTGGCGAGGTGGTTTGCCGCGAGTTCGGCGTATTTGATATAGCCAAGCAGTGCCAGCGATGCGGTGAGCAGCACCGAAACGAGTAGATTCCATTTCATGATTAACGTCCCTGTAGAGGTTAACGCTCCGCCATAAGGGCCGGAGTCTATATATTTATTTTTATTACCAATTTAACCTAGGGCCTGTTGACCTTTTGAGAACAAATTTTGTTCTAATTGAGCACGTTCAAATCGCGGCATGAGGCTTGGAGTATAGTTATTCTATATAAAAACCGAGTAATAAAGAGTTGAACGTGCTCAAGACGAACCCTGCGGGCAGCGTCTGTATCTGTAGTGGCATAGTGAATTTGGCCACCTGAATAGACGAAGTGATAGACTCACTTCCAGAGAAAAGGTGGTAGAAATGAAGAACACAAGACCGACATTCAGTGCAGAGTTCAAATTAGAAGCTGCGCAGCTGGTAACGAAACAGGGATACAGCATAACTGAGGCTGCAAGCGCGATGGGCGTCAGTAATTCAGCCATGCGTAAATGGGTAAACCAGCTTAGACAGGAGAAGCAAGGCGTATCCCCCAAAGGCGCACCTGTAGTGGCATAGTGAATTTGGCCACCTGAATAGACGAAGTGATAGACTCACTTCCAGAGAAAAGGTGGTAGAAATGAAGAACACAAGACCGACATTCAGTGCAGAGTTCAAATTAGAAGCTGCGCAGCTGGTAACGAAACAGGGATACAGCATAACTGAGGCTGCAAGCGCGATGGGCGTCAGTAATTCAGCCATGCGTAAATGGGTAAACCAGCTTMGACAGGAGMAGCAAGGCGTATCCCCCAAAGGCGCACCGCTCACCCCCGAACAACAGCGGAWCCGCGAGCTAGAAAAGAAAATCCGCCGCATTGAAGAAGAGAACACCATTTTAAAAAAGGCTACGGCTCTCTTGATGTCAGACTCACTGAACAGTTCTCGTTAGTCGAGAAACTCAGGAAGAGCCATAGCGTAAAGCGGATTTGTTCAGTATTTAGTATTCACCGCAGCAGTTACAAGTATTGGCGAAGCAGACCTATCACCATTGATTCGAAGCAGATAAAGTTGCACAGCATG
>NZ_JAKEVJ010000020.1:0-49222 GCF_022398425.1 Shewanella sp. Isolate7
GGTTATACCAATCACAGTAAACATGTGATCGGTTATACCAATCACAGTAAACATGTGATCAGAAATAGCGCAGGAAAAACGCTTGAGAACAAAGCAGGATTTTTAGATAAGTAGTTATTCTACAATTAAAAATACTAATACAGTTATCGAGCGTTTTAACAAGCTAGAATGATCAATTATTTATTACGATTGGTATTAGTTAGCCTCTATGGTCACCACCAGGCTGGCACCGCTGCTAGAAGGCGCGCCATCGGCACTAACATAGAACCAACCTTCGGCGGGTGATTCGACACGAATATGCTCCCGGTTGCCGACATTTTCCGACTTAACCTGATAGGCCGTCGGGCTCGCCCATGTGGTGGCATTAGCATAGAGATTCAGATCGCCGCTACCATGGGCCGTGTCGATCTCGATAGCCGAGGCATTGGCCGGCACATAGAAGTAATAACTCGAATGCCCGTCGGCCACACACACCGCCTCGCCAAACTCGACCCCACCATAGCTGTATGGGCTTTGACTTAGGCAGGCATCGGCTACCTGGGGCGAACCGTTATCCGGCGCGCCGCCCGCACTTTGGCTTATCTTGAGGCTAACGCCTTCGAACGGGGTAACCGCTACTGTGGAGAGATACACCCAGCCACGATTGGCCACTACACTGATCAGCTCTTCGTTGCCGCTGTTTTGTGACTTCACCTCATAGTCGCTCGGGCTCGCCCAGGTCTGCTGGTTAAAGTAGATATCCAGATCCCCCTCGCCACCCGTGGTGCTGATGTAGAGCTGGGTATTGTCCTGCTCTACATAGGTGTAGTAGTAATTCACCCCAGTGCCCGCCACACACTCGGCCTGCTCCTGAGTGAGGTTACCGTCGCTGATAGTCGCCGCGCCGCAATGGCTCACCTCTCCGCCGCCATTGGCCGCATCGGCGTTGTCGCCTATACCATTGCCATTTTCATCGGCCCACTCGGTCGGATCGTTCGGGAAGGCATCTTCACTGTCTATGACGCCATCGCCATCGCTGTCGACCGGCGGCACCACGCCCCCTTCGAGCGGCGTGTCGTTGCTGGTCACCGTCAGCAGCCAACTGTTCCACTGGGCGTCATAGTTTGTGCCTATGGTGTTATCGATATAGCTGAGCCAGCCAGCGCTATCACCGGCACGGGCATGCACCAGCAGCGCATCGACATCGCTTCTGTGCTGCTCAAACAGGAAGCGCACGGCAAGGTAACCCCAGCGATAGACTCTGTCGGTGCCGCTATCATAGGTGTTGGCCAGGATCTCACTCAGGCTGAAGGCCTGGCTACGGCCTATGTCGATCGCCTCATCGTAGCGATTCTGATGAGAGATATATTCGGCCAGGCCCTCGGCCCACCAAACTGACTTGCCGGTATCGATATCGAAGTAGTTAAACGCGCCATAGAGGTTGAAGCGACCATCTAGATAGTGCACATATTCGTGTCTCAGGTTCCATACCAAAATGTCGTCTGTCCAGGTCGCCTCATGGGCGATGAAACGGGCCTGGTTGTTGGGAGCCGACGGTGTCCCCTCCAGATACATGCCGCCGTTATCGGTATTGATGCCGAAGATGATCCCCGCATAGGCATCATAGTCGTCATAGCTGTCGAAGATGTTGACCTGTAGATCCTCGTTATAGTCATCGACCACGGGCACCCCACCGGTCGCCAGGATCTGATGAAACAGGCCCTCTTCCTCACCCATGAGATCGCAAGAGGCTTGCAGCTCAGGGTCGGTCAGCTGCTGGGCGCGGATCTTGATGGTATCCGAGCAGCTGTAGTGAATCCCCAGTACGCTGCTCTCCAGCTCATCCTGCCAGCCACAGATCCCGAAGCTGTCACACTGACCCGGGTTGTAGTCATCCAGATAGCCGGCGCCATCGGCCCACTGCTTCGACAGACGGGTGAACTTAGCCATATATTGCTGCACACCCGTGTTAAGGCTGGTTTTAAGGCTTTCGGGAAGCTGCCAGTAGGACTGATACTCATAGAATCGGCCAAACTCGTGGAAGGCATCGGTCGACTCGAAGGCATAGCTTGAGTTGATGATATAGTCTGAGGTCGCCACCTTAAGCAGCGCCTGACGCAGGTCGTCAAACTCCATGGCGGCCTTGGTATAAGTCTCGTTCCAGCTGCCACGATAGAGGGTGGTCAGCGCCTTGGTCAGCGCCGTCCTGTGATACCAAGAGGCCAGGTGCTGCTCGCTGAATCGATTGAGGTAGTCGGTGATCACCGCCGCCGAATCATAATAGTTATAGGAGCTGTCCCAGGCGATAAAATACTCCTGCAACGTGTTGCCCTGCATGTCGCTCAGGCTGTTAAAGACCGGGTTCTTGGCATATTCCAGCAACAGGTCGCGCATGGCATTGCTGGCACGACTGTCGCCATAGTTAAGGCTGTCGTTGTAATACTCTATGTAGAAGGCGCCGCGCAGAAAATAGAACAGGTTAAGAAATTCACTGCCCGTGCTACTGTCGTAGCTGGCCGCGTCTGCCTTGGCCAAGTTCGCCACCGCCACCACATTGTCCGCCTGATAGACCTTGACCGCGGTGGCATCGTTACGGGAATAGAGCGCGGAGATGCAGGAAAACTCCGCCTGACGCACAAAGTCATACAGCGCCTGGCCGCTTAGGTTATCGAACTGACTGTAACCGTTACAGGGATCGGCCTCCGCCGCTGGCCCCTTGGCTCCCTGGTTGCCTTGCATACCCATTAGCCCCAAGCTGCCCTGCATACCCATTGGCCCCGAGCCGCCCTCCACTCCGTGCTCGCTGATCTTATCGGCATTTTGAGGGCTGGCTTTCTTAAGTACCGAGGGCGCTTGCTCGCCGACGACAACATCCCGTGCGCCAGCGGGCTGAGGCGCCGCCTTGTCAGCGGCATGAATGGCGCGAGCCCTATTCTTACCTTGGTTGCTTGGCGACTGCTGCGCCTTAAGCGGAGCGGCTTGAGTCGGCGGCGCTAGCTTTGCCGAGTGCGAGTCTTGGGCTTGAAGCGCCCAGGGTGTGGCCAGCAGCGAACAGGCCAGGGCGAGCGCCGTGGGCGTGAAGCGGCTTGCATGCGCGCCGCGGGCTAAATTGTTGATTGTCATAGTGGTTGTCATAGTAGGTGGTCTCCAGACCGACAGGCCCATTAAGGCCTGACATTACTCAGGTTGATGAGACTCGACTCACCTTCTTCGAGGCGTCCTGCCGAGCGATTAGCACATCCTTGTTAACCTAGAGCTAACAATTTATGGCAATACTGTTATATTTTATACAATATATTATTGCAAGTGCTCAGCAGGAGATTTACTTTAGCAAAGTGCAAATTACCTAGGGAGTAATCTGACAAAGTCAATTTTCACAGTGAGTTATAACGAAATTTAGATAATGAAAAAAATTTGCTGGTCAGCAGAGACGCCGCCTGAGATCATAGCGATTCGACTCATCACCCGAGAGACACGCCGTTAATGGAACTGGTTTTCGCCATCGCCCTGTTTGCCTTCTCCTCTGGCATCACCCCAGGCCCCAACAACATCATGTTGATGACCTCTGGGGCAAACTTTGGCATCCGCCTGAGCCTGCCCCACCTGGCGGGGATCTGCATCGGCTTTCCCTGTATGGTGCTGGCCATCGGCCTGGGACTGAGCGCCGTGTTTCAGACTTATCCCCTGTTGCACCTGGTCATCAAGTATGTCGGCATCGCTTATCTGCTCTATCTGGCGTGGCTGATCGCCAACAGCAGCAGTCGTATGGAGGGGAAACAGACGGCAAAACCGCTCTCTTTTCTGCAGGCCGCAGCCTTTCAATGGGTCAACCCTAAGGGCTGGATCATGGCCGTCGGCGCCATCGCCACCTATACGGTGATGGACAAGCCGCTCAACCCCCAGGTGCTCACCATCGCCAGCGTCTTCCTGAGTGTGGCCCTGCCCTGTGCCTTGGTATGGCTGGGGTTTGGGGTAGCGCTCAAGCGACTACTTAAGCATCAACGCCAGCAAAAAGCCTTTAACATCACCATGGCGCTCTTGCTTGTGGCCTCTATCATCCCTATGATCGCTCCTCAATAACTCATACAAAAACCACATCATACGGAGCAGCCGTGGCAGCGACAGAGTGCAATCACAACGCCGAAGATAGAGGCGTCGCCTTAGCCACCCAGAATTGGGTCGAGAAGGTGATCATGAAATACAATATTTGCCCCTTCGCCCGCCGAGAAGTGGAGCGCAACACCATACGCTACAGGGTGGCCGAGCAGCATCAGCTGGAGGCCGTGTTAAACGAGCTGATCAACGAATGCCACTACCTCGAGGAGCATCCGCAAACCGAGACCACGCTGTTTATTCTGCCGCGTGGCTTCGAGGGGTTTTATCAGTACCTGGATCTCGTGGATATCGCCGATGCCCTGCTGATCGATCAGGGTTTCGAAGGGGTATTCCAGCTGGCCAGCTTCCACCCCGACTACTGCTTCGAGGGCGAAGAGTCATCCAGCGCCGCCAACTACACCAACCGCGCGCCCTATCCCACCTTGCATATCATACGTGAGGCCAGTATGGAGCGTGCGCTAGCCGACTATGACGACCCAGAGTCGATCCCCGAGCGCAACATCGCCTTCGCCGAACGTAAGGGCGAGGCCTTCTTCGTCAAGCTGCTACAAAGCTGCAAACAGGCCGATTAATTCAAGGGAAGAGCATCCGATGGCAAGCAAATATTATGTGGTGTGGGCGGGACGCGAGACAGGCATATTCACCAGTTGGCCCCAGACCAAGGCCTTGGTCGACGGCTTTGCCGGCGCGCGCTACAAATCCTTTAAGACACAGGCCGAAGCCGAGGCCGCCTTTAAGGGCGGACAGAGTAAGGCCACCAGTGCAAAATCGGCCTCCTACAAGGCCAGTTCAACAGCCAACTCAACAAAAAGTAAGCCAACATCGAGCGCGAGCAGTCTGCAAAGCACGAGCGAACATCCCGACAGCGATATCGATATCTATACCGACGGCGGCTGTGAGCCCAACCCCGGTGAGGCCGGTTCTGGTCTGGCACTCTATCGCCAAGGCGAGTTGGCCGAGCTCTGGTATGGACTCTATCACCCCATGGGCACCAACAACACCGCGGAGCTCAACGCCCTGCATCAGGCGCTGTTGATGGCAAAGCATTATTTGCAGCAGGGGCTCAGCGTGCATATTCACAGCGACTCCCAATATGCCATCAAGTGTATCTCTGTGTGGGCCTATGGCTGGAAGGCCAACGGCTGGCGTCGCAAGACGGGGGAGATCGCCAACTTAAGCGTGATCCAGGAGGCCCACGCGCTTTACGATAGCTTAAAGGCCAAGCTGAAACTCAGTCATGTGGCGGCCCATGTGGGCATCGAGGGGAATGAGCTGGCCGATCGCATGTCTATCTACACCCTGGAAACCAAACAAGCCCAATTCTGTCGCTACCAGGAGCCGCTGGATATCCCAGCCCTGCTGGCGCTGCGCGCCGGATAGCCATATTGCTCTAAGCGGTCGTTTTAAATCACGACCACACAGTCGCGGCCACTCTCCTTGGCGCGGTAGAGTGCCTGATCGGCATGATTAAACAGGCACTCCTTGTTATCATCGCGGCAATAGACAGACACCCCGGCGCTTAAGGTTATGGCAACGGGGAAGTCGCTCTCTAGGCTGCGGCGCTTCACCTCTTCTCTGAGCTTATCGGCAAAGTGCAAGGCGCCGTCTCTGTCTGTGTCCTCCAGGATGATCACAAACTCCTCGCCCCCCCAGCGGCCGACAAAGTCGGTCTTACGCACGGCATCGCTGAAGATCTTGGCCACTCGCTGCAACACATCGTCCCCCACCAGGTGACCATGTTTATCATTGACCGATTTGAAGTGATCGATATCGAAGATACACACGGCGAGCGGGGTCTGCTGACGATTGCTGCGACTGACGGCCGCCGACAGCTGGCGGTTGATGGCACGTCGATTGGCGACCTTAGTGAGTGGGTCGGTATTGGCCTGGGACTTATATTGCATCTCGTCGCTGAGATCTTTGATCACTACAATGCTGTGCTTCTCATCCCCCACCCCATAGGTGGCGATGGAGATGCTGGCGGGAAACACGTCGCCATTGAGCTTCTTGCCGTAGAAGATGGTATTGCGTTGAGACATGGGCTGTACCCTGTCGGACTTTTGAAACTCCAGGCGCAGCTTCTTATGTTTCTCCTTAGTGCCGCTGGGCACCAGATCGTCCACATTAATCCTGTTCAGCGCCCGCTTAGAGAAGCCAAATAGGCGCATGGTCTCGCGATTGGCTGAGATGATGGTGCCGTGCTCATCGACCGAAAAGATGGCGTTAGGCGCGCAGCTAAAGATCACCTCGAGATCCTTAAGCTTAATCGCCAGTCGTTTGTTGACATAACGAATAAAACTAAACACCAGGATGCTCACCAACACTAAGGCGCAGAGGATCACCAGCAGCATCTGATTCACCCTCTGGTGGGCGCTGTCGGCATGGGCAAAAAGCTGATTAGGGCGCTGGGCATGACTGGCAAGTATGGTCTCTATCGCCGCTATTGCCGGGGCATCCTCGACCCTGACCACGGCGTCGATCGCCTCCGCCGACTGCTTTTCCTCCAGCATATGCCTCAGACGTGGCAGGTTGTTACGGTACTGACTCACCACAGACTGTATGGCTCTTACCTCGGCCTCATGCTCAGGCGAGTGTTGCAGGTACTTTTGCAGCGAGTCTAACCCGACTTCAATCTCGGTTTCGGCCCTTCTCAGGTAACTTAAGTCCCGGCGAATCACCGCATTCTTAAAGTCATGAATAAAGCCGCCATAACCCAAGGCCACCATGGCGTCATTGAAATAGGCGGTCTTTTCCAGGGCCTCATAGGTATGGCGTTTCCAATCCTGCTGAGACTGATTGATGCTGGCCATCAGAATATAGAAGGCCGCCACAAGAAAGACGACATACAAGATGGCCAGACTAAAGATTTTGAACGGCTTAAATGGGTGACGCATTCACTCTTCATCCTTTTGCCAAGCAACCCGCGCTGACACGCTCATCCCTAACGAGCCTGGGTACACTCAGCCCCACCCAAGCTCGACGTCAGGCCCGAACCACTCACTGCTCACGAATGAAAAGTATAGTCTATACCAATCTAGCCTACTGAAATTACGCACAAAAGTTGTAACAAGTAGGATTCATAAGAAAAAACTAGTCCAGTGCCGCACGCTGTTGCCGTTCGAGACGCTTGTGCATCAGGGCGATAAGCTTACCCACAGCCACGATAATCAAGGCGCCGGATAACACGGGCGAGATCAGAAAATCCCAGTCCTGACCCGTCAACATCACTAGCAGCGGCGTGGCACCTGCCGGTGGGTGAGTCGTCTTGGTCAGCAGCATGCCACTGACCGCGAGGCCTGCCGCCAGCGCCAGGGTCAGCGGGGTCACGCCGACGAAATGGACGAAATAGAGGCCGATGGCGCAGGTCAACAGGTGACCGAAAATCACATTCTTCGGCTGAGCCAGGGGGCTGTCCGGCCCCCCAAACACCAATACCGCGGTGGCGCCGAAGGGCACCATGAGCAACACAATCTCCGACTGCAAGGTTTCCGCGAAGGATAATAGCCCTATGGCTAAGGCGGCGCCCAGGCCGGAGATTAACGCAAATGCCAGTTTATTCATCTTGATCTTTTTACTCCCTGATGTAGACAAGTCTGTCTACCAATATCAAGATATAAAAAAGCGAGGAAAAAATGACAGATAAGAGACAACTGCTAATCGACACCGCCCTCAGCCTCTTTACCGAGCGGGGCATCAATCTGGTGGGGATCAACGAGGTGCTTAAGGTATCAGGGGTCGCCAAGAAGACCCTGTACCATCACTTCAGCAGTAAAGAAGCCTTGATCGTGGCGGTACTGGAGACACGCCACCAGATCTTCATCCACTGGCTGGAGGAGCGATTGGCACAGGCGCAGGACGATCTTAGCCTGATCGACGCGCTGTTTAGCGCACTGGATGACTGGTTCAACGACCGCGTGCCGCAACTGAGCCAGTTTCACGGCTGCCTGTTTATCAACTCGGCCATCGAATGTGGCGACTGTCGCTGCCAGGTGTCACGCTTCGCCAAGTTTCACAAACAGGCCGTCAGAGAGTTGATTGAGCAGCGTCTTAGCCAGCCAAATGAGGCCCTGATGGATCTGATCTGCCTGATGAAAGAAGGGGCCATCGTCTCTGCCATGGTGAGCCAGGACAAGGCCGCCGCTCTTCGCAGCCAGGCCCTCTTGAAACGACTGGCACCCTCCCTTATTTAGGCATAAAAGTGCGTCAGGAAAAGATAGGTCTTAAGCTGGGCTTGTGAGACAATCGCGCCATGAAAATTTATCGTAAATTACACAAGGCCCCCTTCAGGGTGCTGCGCATCAGTCGCCGCCGCTTCGGTCTGCGTTTAAAACGTGACATGTTGGTGCTTAAAGATGCCCTGGCCCAGGAGAAACAGGAGACCAAGGATATGCTGGTCGCCTATGGCCGCTACACCCGCAAGCAGGCCAGCAAGGAAGAACTGCGACTGGCCAACCAGCAACTGGCAGACCTCATCAAGGGCCTGGGCCTTGGCGTGTTTGCCGTGCTGCCCTTTGCCCCCATCACCATCCCCGTGGTCGTCAAACTGGGTAAGCTGGTCGGCGTCGAGGTACTCCCCAGCTCCTTTAACAATCTCTCCGAGCGCAAGGCCCAGCTGAGCCGTGAAGCCCAGGCCAACAAGCGTGCCCTGGAGGCTGTCGAAAAAGCCAGCAACGAATAAGGCGCCGCTTTCACCGACAGGGGCTAACATGCTAATCTAAGTTGAATTTTGACCTCAACAAGATGATGCCCAATGACTCAATTACTCCTCTCTGGTTCCGAAGGGATCCCACTGACGCTGCTGGCGGCAAGTGGCTACAACGACTGGCTAAACAGCCAGGAAAAACCGGTACAAAACTGGCTTTCAAGCACCCAATATCAAGGCAAAGGCCTGAGCCTGATCCCAGGCAGTGACGGCGCCCTCAGTCAGGTGCTATTTGTCACCGAGAACAAAGACTCCCACTGGATGTGTGGCGATCTGGTCAACGAGCTACCAGAGGGCCAGTACCTGCTCGACAGCGACAGCCAGACCTGCAAGCTGGCGGCCTTTAGCTGGGCCATGGGCGCCTACAAGTTCGACCGCTACAAGGCTTACGAAAAGGTTTACCCTCAACTGGTGCTGCGTGACGCCGAGCTGGTTGAGCAGACACTTAAGATGGTGCGCTCGGTCGCTATCGTGCGCGATCTGGTCAACACCCCTGCCGCCGATATGATGCCACAGCACCTGGGCGAAACCATGGAGTCACTGGCGGCCGAGTTTGGCGCCAAGGTCACCCAGATCGTCGGCGACGACCTGCTGACCCACAACTACCCCACTATCCACATGGTTGGCCGCGCCAGCCATAACGCGCCGCGCCTCATCGACCTTACCTGGGGTGATGAAGATGCCCCTAAGGTGACTCTGGTCGGTAAAGGCGTCTGTTTCGACTCGGGCGGCCTGGACCTTAAACCAGGTGCCGGCATGCGCCTGATGAAGAAAGATATGGGCGGCGCCGCACATGTTATCGGTCTGGCCCATCAGATCATGGCCGCCAAGCTGCCGGTGCGCCTGCGCGTATTGGTGCCTGCGGTAGAAAACGCCGTCTCGGCGAACGCCTTCCGTCCTGGCGATGTGATCACCACCCGCAAGGGCCTCACGGTTGAGATAGACAATACTGACGCCGAAGGCCGTCTGGTGCTGTGTGATGCCCTGGCCGAGGCCAACAGCGACAAGCCTGAGCTGCTGATCGATTTTGCCACCCTGACAGGTGCCATGCGTATCGCCCTGGGCACTGAGCTGCCTGGCTTCTTCAGCAACGACGATGACGTCGCCGCGGGCATCACCGCCTCAGGCCTGAACGTTGAAGATCCTGTATGGCGCATGCCGCTGCACAAGCCCTATTTCGAGCTGACCGGCAGCGATATCGCCGATCTGGCCAACTGCGGCAAGGTGCCTTTTGGCGGAGCCATCACGGCGGCGCTTTACTTGGAAGCCTTCGTCGATGAGGAGATCAGCTGGACCCATTTCGACGTCATGGCCTGGAACACCCGCAAGCTACCGGGTCGCCCCATCGGCGGTGAGGCATTCGGCATCCGCGCCGTGTTCGACTACCTAGCAGAGCGCTTCGGCAAGTAACGTCCACTCTAATCGCGCTCTAGTCGTGCTCTAGTCGCACTCTCAGTGACTAGAGTGAGATCAAAAAAGCCCGAGCTATGACTCGGGCTTTTTATTTAGAAACCTCTAACGGCGTTATTACTCTTCGACGCCCTTGCTGCGCAGGAACTCATCATAGCTTCCCTTGAAGTCGTTCACGCCCTGCGGGGTGATCTCTATGATACGAGTCGCCAGTGAAGACACGAAGGCGCGGTCATGGCTGACAAAGATCAGCGTGCCCTGGTACATCTCGAGCGCGTTGTTGAGTGACTCGATCGATTCCATATCCAAGTGGTTGGTTGGCTCGTCCATCACCAGAATGTTCGGCTTTTGCATGATCAGCTTACCAAACAGCATACGGCCCTTCTCACCACCCGAAAGCACGCGTACCGACTTCTTGATGTCGTCGGCGCTAAACAGCATGCGACCTAGGTAGCCACGCACGCTCTGATCGTCATCTTCCGGTTTACGCCACTGACTCATCCACTCAAACAGTGTCATGTCGTTTTCGAAATCGGCTTCGTGATCCTGAGCATAGTAACCAATGGATGAGTTTTCAGACCATTGAATGGTACCTGTGTCCTGAGGGATGTCGTGGATCAGGGTACGCAGCATGGTAGTCTTACCCACACCGTTTTCACCCAGCACGGCGATACGCTCGCCCACTTCGGCGATCAGGTTAAAATCTTTAAACAGCGGGCCTTCGTCATATCCCTTAGAGAGATCCTCAACCACCAAGGCGTTACGGAAGAGTTTCTTCTCTTGCTCGAAACGGATGAAGGGGTTAACACGGCTAGAGGCCTTAACCTCATCAAGCTTGATCTTCTCGATCTGCTTGGCACGAGAGGTCGCCTGTTTCGCCTTAGAGGCGTTAGCCGAGAAGCGCGCCACGAAGCCCTGTAGCTCGGCGATCTGCGCCTTCTTCTTGGCGTTGTCAGACAACAGACGCTCGCGAGCCTGGGTCGCCGCCGTCATATATTCATCATAGTTACCCGGATAGATGCGCAGCTCACCATAGTCGAGATCCGCCATATGGGTACACACAGAGTTGAGGAAGTATCTGTCGTGCGAGATGATGATCATTGTGCTGTTACGCTGGTTAAGCATCTCTTGCAGCCAGCGGATGGTGTCGATATCCAGGTTGTTGGTCGGTTCGTCGAGCAGCAGCACATCGGGATCGCTAAACAGCGCCTGAGCCAGCAGCACACGCAGCTTGAAACCAGGGGCAATTTCGCTCATCAGGCCGAAGTGTTGCTCCAGTGGAATACCCACACCCAACAGCAGTTCACCGGCGCGGCTTTCGGCGGTGTAACCGTCCATCTCGGCAAACTCCATCTCAAGCTCGGCCACCTTGATACCATCTTCTTCGCTCATCTCAGGTAGCGAATAGATGCGGTCACGCTCTTGCTTCACCTTCCACAGCTCGGTATGGCCCATGATCACGGTATCGACCACGTTAAACTCTTCGTAACCAAACTGGTTCTGACTCAGCTTACCCAGGCGCTCGTTCACATCCAGAGAGACGTTGCCCGATGTTGGCTCGAGTTCACCGCCAAGGATCTTCATGAAGGTTGATTTACCACAACCGTTGGCACCGATAAGGCCGTAGCGGTTACCGCCGCCAAATTTTACTGAGATGTTTTCAAACAGCGGCTTAGAGCCAAACTGCATGGTGATGTTAGCTGTCGTGATCAATGTGAAATTCCGAAAATAGTAGTTAAGCGAAGTGACGCCTGTTTGAGTCTAGTACCCAGCCTCAACAAACACCCTATCGGCTGCCGATGACAAGCTGATGAAAAACTGCGCTAAAGGGATATTTTAAAGCGCGCTACTATAGCCACTTTGGGGCATTTTATCAACTTAAGCGGGCGATTTTCCGCCGCTAACATGGGTGAAAACGGCGGTGCTCTTATTGCGCCAGGGCAGATGCGTTGTCTATAGCTAATCGGGTCTGTTCATCAACAGGCATAAAGCCAAACACCTGACTGTAGAACGATAATTCTGCGTTGAGCGCGGCGATACGATTCAGGGGTTTCTTCACCCCATGGCCCTCATCATCAAATTCCAGATAGGCCACAGGCACGCCGCGCCCCTTGAGGGAGGTGTAGATGGCCTCTGACTGACTCGCCGGCACGATAGGGTCTTTCGCGCCCTGCACCAGCAGCAGCGGCACCTTGAGGTCGTCCAGATGATAAAGGGGCGATCGCTGGCGATACAGAGGAGAATTAGGCGTTAGCTCGCCCACCAGATGATGCAGGTAACCCTGCTCAAACTTATGGGTTTCTCTCTCCAGCGCCTCGAGATCGCTGATCCCCGAATAGACCACGCCGGCCTTAAAGGTCTGGTAGAAGGCCAGCGCCGACAGCACGCTGAAGCCGCCGGCACTCATGCCACGAATGGCCACCTTATCCGCATCGACCCAGCCCCTGTCAGTCAGATATTCGGCCGCCTCGATGGAATCTTCCACCTCTGCCCGGCCCCACAAACCATAGAGGCTCTGACGATAGGCCCGGCCAAAACCCGAGCTGCCGCGATAATTGACATCCAGCACGGCAAAGCCACGACTGGTCCAAAATTGAATGTCGCGGCGAAAACTCAGGCTGGCCTGCCAGGTCGGGCCGCCGTGCAGCATGACGATCAAGGGCGGACGCTGGTCGTTTGGCGCAATATACTCTGGATTCATGGGACCATAAAAGTAGCCATAGACGGGCAGTCCACTGATGTCGGAGATAAACTGAATCGGCTCGGCGCGGGAGATATAGCGGGGATCCAGCGCCGTGACCTTAGGCGCATACACCAGCTCGACGCCCCGGCCGCGAATGCGATAGATCCCCTTCTCCGGCGTTGTCTTGCTGCCGATGAAATAGATGCCGTCCGGCCCCTTGACCAGCTGTTTCACCTCGGCAAATTCGGCGGCGATCGACTCTGTGACCCCAAGTTTCATATAGAAGCGCAGCAAATCAGTCTTACCTTCATGCTGCACGCTGACGATCAGTTGATCCTCTGTCTCAAATGCATAGCTGTGATTACCCAGCTGCCAATCTGGCTTGGCAAACTCCCCCGCCAGCTCGAGCACAGCTTCGGCCTTGCCCTCGGGCGTTACCCGATAGAGGTTCCACCAGTTATTGAAATCGGCCACCACAAAGAGCTCGCCACTTGGGCTGTAAACAGGCTGAGTAATCGCGCCTTGCAAATCGTTCAGCAGTCGTCTCGGCTGCGTGATGCCGCCCTTAGGGTCGAGATCGGCCACCCAGAGCTCGGTATTGTCCCAGGGCATGTTGGGCTGTTGCCAGCTGATCCAGGTCAGCTGACGATTATCCGGTGAGACCCGCGGCGCGGCGTAGAAGTCGCTGCCGCTGACCAGGGTCTCGCCTTCGTTTTCAAAGTTGAGGTTTAAGGCCACTATGCTGGCGGTGGGCTCGCCCGTCTGGCGGTGATCTTCGCGCACACAGATAATCCGTGAGCCCTTAGGGTAAGAGACACAATCGGCGTGGCGAGTATTAATAGGAGTTAAGACCACAGGCGCCTGATTGGGGGCGATACGGTATAGGCGCTGATCGTCGCGCTTCACCGCAAATAATGTACTGCCTATGGCCAGCATAGGCGCACCACCATACTCATGCACCCGGCTTTTCACATCGAATTCGGGATTGATGATACGTGTCACCTCACCCTCTGGAGTAAGCTTATTGACCCCCACCTTACCGCCGTGACTGGCGTCGTTCTGGGTGAAATAGAGGCCGCCCTCTATGGGTCGCAGCACGCCAAAGCTGTCTGAGGGGGCGTAGACCTGTTTGGCCGAGAGCACTGAATGCCAGCTGCCGTAGTCGGCGATAAGCCTGCCGCTACGCTTATCACGAGGCAGCTCGAGAGTCTCCACCCGAAAAAGATGCATCACAAGCATGACGGCCACGGCCACCATTACCAGCACCAGAATCAGTTTTTTGAACCGCCGCGTCATAAACTTAGTTCACTTGAATTTACGCCAAAAGAATAACTTACGTCGCAACCACAGAAGCGTGAGCCTCTGCTTCTCTGCGCTCAGGCCAAAGTAGATGCACAGCCAGGGGGAGATCAGAATATACCAGGGTAAGAAACTGGCCGAAGACTGAGTAACCAGCAGAAAGAAGAAGCCCGTGTAGATCACCACCACCCCAAGGACACCCACAATCAACATCAGCGTCTTGGTTGCTTGTTCAAACCATATCATCTTTCTTTTCTTACTCATAAGGTTAGATTACATCAAGTGGCGCACCTTCGCACATTGCAATTTCCCACAATGATTAGGGATAGGGGCCACCATAAAAAAACGGGCACTGGGCCCGTTTTGCACTGGGATAAGCCAGCGATTAGATGCGGATACCACCGTCGATCTCGAACACACGACCGTTGACATAGTCGTTTTCGATGATGAACTTAACGGTAGAGGCGATTTCGCTTGCCTGGCCCAGACGTCCAACCGGTACCATCTTCTCAAGACGCTCTAGCGCCTCAGGCTTCATGGCCGCCGTCATCTCTGTCTCGATCACACCCGGCGCAACCGCTGCACTACGAATGTTGTAGCGCGCCAGCTCCTTCGCCCAACCCACAGACATGGCTGCAACGCCCGCCTTAGAGGCCGCGTAGTTGGTCTGGCCGATATTGCCCGCCTTCGCCAGGCTAGAGATGTTGACGATCACACCTTGCTGCTTCGAGGTGATCATGGCCGCCGCCGCTTCACGACCGCAGAGGAATGACCCCGTCAGGTTAACATTGATCACCGCCTGGAACTGCGCCAGCGACATGCGATCTGTTACCTCACCCTCTTTGGCCTTCACCAACATGCCGTCGAGCAGGATACCCGCGTTGTTGACCAGCACGTTGACCTGGCCGAAATCTTCGAGGATGTAACCGAAACCCGCTACCACATCTTCTTCATCTGTGATGTCGAAGGCGTAGCCTTGCACCTCGGTGGTATCGCCGATATCGGCACAGGCGCGCTCTAACTTCTCCTGATCCACATCGATAAGCGCCAACTTGGCACCCGCAGCGGCAAGTTCTTGTGCCATCGCAAAACCTAAACCACCGGCACCACCTGTGATGACTACAACCTTATCTTTTAAATCCATCAACTTACCCTTTTTTATTAAACTGCTCAAAAATACTGGAGAAATCACGCTTACCATTTCCCTGACGGGCATGATTCACGTACAGGCTACGGGCCAAGGCGCCCATCGGGGTGCTCGAATTAGAGAGCAGGGCCGCCTCCTGGGACAGACCTAAGTCTTTCACCATGAGATCAACCATAAATCCACCCTGGTAACCATTTGATGATGGCACGTTTTCCATCACATCTGGACAAGGATTATATTTATCTAGCGTCCAATTACCACCACTACTGACCTTCATGATCTCAGAAAGCACCTTAGGATCCAGTCCATGGTCTATCCCCATCTGGATTGACTCGCTGGTGCCAACCATGAGCACAGACAGCAGCATGTTGTTACAGATCTTGGCCACCTGACCGGCACCCGGGCCGCCGGCATGGAAGATATTGGCACCCATCACGTTAAGCACGCCTTGGGCCTGCTCGAAGGCGGCATCGCTGCCGCCGCAGATAAAGGTCAGGGTGCCGGCCGCCGCACCTGCAGTGCCGCCCGATACCGGCGCATCGATAAATTCGAGTCCCTTGGCCTTGGCCTGCTCGGCGACGAAACGTGCACTCTCGGCGTCTATGGTAGAACAATCGATAAACAGGGTGCCATCGGCCACTACGTCGATGATCCCCTTATTCTGTTCGTCTCCTAGGTAGAGACTGCGAACATGCTTACCCGCAGGCAACATGGTGATCACCACATCGGCCGCAGCCGCCGCGGCGCAGGCGCTGGGTGCCTGCATGGCCCCCTGCTCGACCACATGGTTCAGGGCCGCCTGAGAGAGATCGAAGGCCTTGACCGTATAGCCAGCCTTCACCAGGTTGACCGCCATAGGGCCACCCATGTTACCTAATCCGATAAATGCAACTGTATTCATGTTTTGCTCCTTTTCCTCAGGCTTTGCCTGAAAAATTATTGGCCTAAGGTGCGCAGTGGATCGTTTTGCGGATCCCATGGCGAGGTCATCAGTGACTTGACCATCTCTTGAGGCACCACCTCGACGGTCTCATATAACCAGTTTGGCTGACGGTCTTTGTCGATAAGCAACGCTCTAACCCCTTCGGCAAAATCGCCGATAGCGCAGCAGTTACAGCTTAATCCCAATTCCAGTTGGAACACCTGGCTCAGACTTAGCTCAGTCCCCAGCAGGGACTGCTGATACACCAGGTGCAGACTCAGCGGGCTGCCGGCCAGCATAGTGCTGAGGGCGCGCGCCAGCCAAGGCTCGGCATCTTCTACCGCCTTCACCCTGGTCATGATATCGTTAAGCTCACCCGCCATCAGGACATCGATCTCGCCTTGATGCTGCTCGAGAATGCTCTCGCCCATGGGCTCGGCGCAGCGGCTCGACATCGCCTCCAGCAGGGCGTTTAGCTTGCCGTGGTTGGCACAGACATCGCTCTCCCAATCGATGCTTGAAAGCGCGTCAAACAGCGGCTGCTTGTCGGCCGAGTTGAGGTAATGATTACCCAGGCCCACGTAAAAGGCGTCGGCGCCATCCATGTTGTAGGCGGTCATGCCCAAGAAACGCCCCATATGACCCGGCATACGGTTGAGGAAATAGCTACCGCCCACGTCGGGATAGAGGCCTATGGTCACCTCTGGCATGGCGATACGCGAACGCTCAGTCACCACGCGGTGGCTGGCACCGGCCATCAGGCCCAGACCGCCACCCATGACGATGCCGTCGCCCCATACCAAGACTGGCTTGTCGAAGGTATGCAGCAGATGATCGAGGAAATACTCTCGGGTAAAGAAGTCCTGGGTCACCTCAGGGATCTCACCGGACAACTCACGGGCCGCCTGATAGAGGGCGCGTACATCGCCACCAGCGCAGAAGGCCTTCTCGCCCGCACCGTCCAGCACCACCATGGCGATGGCGTCATCGTCGGCCCAGGCGGTCAGCTGAGTAGTCAGCGCGCGCACCATATCCATGTTGAGGGCGTTGAGCGCCTTCTCCATGTTGAGGGTCGCAACGCCCACCAGCTTGCCCGAGAGGGTGCCTAAGGTCTGAAAGACCACACAATTTGTCTGTTCAGTCATTAGCGATTCTTCCAGTTTGCTTTGCGCTTCTCCAGGAAGGCGTTAACCCCTTCAGCTTGATCTTCTGTGTCGAACAGGCCGACAAACAGCTCACGCTCTAGCGGCAGGGCCTGGGTGCGCGGCATGGCGCGGCCAGATTGGATCAGCTGCTTACATACTGTCACGCTGCTTGGGCTCTGATTAGCCACCTTCTCGGCCAGCGCCATGGCGGCATCTAAGGCTTGACCCTTTTCGACCACCTCTTCGATAAGCCCTATGCTGAGCGCCTTGTCGGCGTTCACCCGCTCGCCGCACAAGATCATGCGCTTGGCCCAGCCCTCACCTACCATGGCGGTGAGGTTTTGGGTGCCGCCGGCACAAGGCAGCAGGCCGACAGTGGCTTCAGGCAGCGCCATCACGGCCTGCGCCTCGGCGATGCGGATATCACAGGCCAGGGCAACCTCCAGGCCGCCGCCCATGGCGTAACCATTGATAGCCGCAATAGAGACGCCGCGAAATGCGCTCAGCGTCTCGAAGGCCTCGCCAAAATGTTTTGCCATGGTGGCCGCGTTACCCTTGTTACCGTCGGCAAACAGCTTGAGATCGGCGCCGGCGCTGAAAAACTTCTCGCCTTCCCCTGTCAGTACCAGGGCATAGATCTCCTTGTTGGCGTTAAGCTCGGTCACCTTCTGCTTGAGTAGCGCCAGGCTATCGGCCGTCCAAGTATTGGCTGGAGGGTTGTTCATGGTCAGTACGGCGGTATGGCCGATGATCTGTTCAACTATCGCTGTCATCTTTGTTCTCCCTGACTATAAGATTGGGCTGGCGTTTTCGTCGAGTAGACGGCGGGCGATGATGAGACGCATGATCTCATTGGTGCCCTCTAGGATCTGGTGGACGCGCACGTCGCGGAAGTGACGCTCAAGCGGGTATTCGCGGATATAGCCATAGCCACCGTGTAGCTGCAGCGCGCTGTCACACACCTTGAAGCCTACGTCGGTGGCAAAGCGTTTAGCCATGGCGCAGTAGGCGGTCGCCTCTGGATCGCCAGAGTCGAGTTTGAAGGCGGCCAGACGCACCATCTGACGGGCGGCCACCAGCTCGGTTGCCATATCGGCCAGCTTAAATTGCAGCGCCTGGAAGGCGGCAATCGGCTTACCAAACTGCTGACGCTCGTTCATATATTGCTGGGCACGCTCCAGCGCTGCCTGAGCGGTACCGACCGAGCAGGTCGCGATGTTGATACGACCACCGTCGAGCCCCTTCATGGCGAAGGTAAAGCCCTGGCCCTCTTCACCCAGGAGGTTAGTCACTGGCACGCGCACCTTGTCGAAGGTGATCTCGCGAGTCGGCTGGGCGTTCCAGCCCATCTTGTCTTCCGCCTTGCCGTAGCTGATGCCCGCGGCATCGGCTGGAATAGCAATCGCCGAGATCCCCTTAGGGCCGGCGCCGCCTGTGCGGCACATGACGACCAATAGCTCGGTAGAGCCTGCACCCGAGATAAACATCTTGGCACCTGAGATCACATACTCGTCGCCTTCGCGCACCGCCTTGGTCTTGAGTGATGCCGCATCGCTGCCCGCACCCGCCTCGGTCAAGCAGTATGAGGCCAGCTTGTTACCTGTGGTCAGCGCCTCAGACCACTCATCACGCAGTGTCTGAGAACCGAAGCTGGTCACCATCCAGGTGGCCATGTTGTGAATCGTCAGCATGGCGGTGGTGGCGGTACAGCCCATGGCGAGCTGCTCGAAAATAATGGAAGAGTCCAGACGCGACAGGCCCATGCCCCCTTCCGACTCGGGCGAGTAGAGTGAGCAGAAGCCCAGCTCACCGGCCTTTTGAATCACGTCTTTGGGAAAATGATGTTCTTCATCCCACTTGGCGGCAAAGGGTGCCAGCTCTTCCTGGGCAAATTGGGTAGCCAGTTCGGCAAACTGACGTTGGTCGTCATTCAGATTAAAATCCATCTGATCTCTCCTTTCGCGCCTTTGTATTTGCCTTAGTCGGCTTATTTATGGCGGCGCGTTAACTTGTTGTAGGCTAGTAATGAGAAAAGCGATTCGGCCCCGGCCTTATCGCTTTTACCTTGCAAGGTCTCTTGCTATCCCTTATTTCAGGGCAATGGTCATGTTAGGCGCATGGTGCTCCGCCTCGACGATATCTGTCTCGAACCAACGAGCGGTGATCGTCTTGGTTTCTGTATAGAAACGCACCGCCTGCTTACCGTAGGCGTGTTGATCGCCGTAGAAGCTGCCCTTCCAACCGGTGAACGAGAAGAAAGGCAGTGGCACAGGAATAGGCACGTTGATCCCCACCTGACCCACTTCGATGTTGTGTTGGTACTTACGGGCCGCGGCGCCGCAAGCGGTAAAGATTGAGGTGCCGTTACCGTATGGGCTGGCATTGACGACCTCGATAGCCTCCTCAAGCGTCTCGGCTTCCATACAGCACAGTACAGGGCCGAAGATCTCTTCCTTGTAGATGCTCATGTCGGTAGTCACATTGGTAAACATGGTTGGGCCAACCCAGTTGCCGTTTTCATAGCCTTCGACGGTAAAGTCGCTGCCGTCCAGCAGACACTCGGCGCCCTCTTCCTTACCTTGGGCGATCAGCTTAAGCACGCGCTCCTTGGCCGCCGGGCTGATAACCGGACCATAGGCCGCATCTTTATCGTCCCACACGCCGGGGCTAACCTTGGCGATGGCATCACGCAGCTCTGGGATCCACTTCTTGGCTTCGCCGACAAATACCGCTACCGACAGCGCCATACAGCGCTGACCGGCCGCGCCCACAGAGGCGCCTACCAGGTTGTTGATCACCTGCTGCTTGTTGGCATCTGGCATGATGACACAGTGGTTCTTGGCACCGGCGAAGGCCTGTACGCGCTTGAGGTTGTCGGTACCTGTCTTATAGATGTACTGACCCACACCCACAGAGCCGACGAAAGAGATCGCCTTGATATCCTGATGACTCAGCAGCACGTCTACGGCCGTCTTGTCACCATGCACCAGCTGCAACACGCCCTTAGGTGCGCCAGCCTCTTCGAACAACTCAACCAGACGCTGCGGCGTCATAGGATCTTGCTCAGACGGCTTAAGTACGAAGGTGTTACCACAGGCGATAGCCAGCGGGAACATCCACAACGGGATCATCGCAGGGAAGTTAAAAGGGGTAATACCGGCGCACACACCCAGGGGCTGAGTGTAGCTATAGGTATCTATGCTGCGGGCAACGTTTTCAACGGTTTCACCCATGATCAGGCTAGCGATATTACAGGCATGCTCGGCCACCTCGATACCGCGCCATACATCACCCTTGGCATCTTCGAACGTCTTACCGGTTTCCTGAGCCAGGATGGTGGCGATCTCATCATGATGCGCCTTGAGCAGATGCTGGTAGCGGAACATCACACGCGCACGCTCAGACACAGGCACCTCTTTCCAGGTAGCAAAGGCTTGCTTGGCACTGGCGATGGCGGTTTCAACCTCTTCGACCGTGGCGGCGTTGATGGTGGCAATCACCTCGTTGTTTGCCGGGTTGGTGACAGAGATCTGTTGCTGGCCGCTACCTAAGATAAACTGACCGTCGATGTAATGTTTTACTTGAGTTGTCATATCGCTTTCCTAAATACGTCTAACAGGCCCGGGCGAATGCCGCTGCCTGATGATCTGCTATGTAAGTGACAGCAAAAAACTCACATAATCATGGGTGAATGCATTGGGCTCACGACTGCGAGCCCAAATAACGGGATTAAACTTCGATTGCCATGGCAGTGGCTTCGCCGCCACCGATACAGAGCGAGGCCACGCCGCGCTTAAGGCCTCTGGCCTTCATGGCATGGATGAGGGTGACCAGCACGCGGGCACCTGAGCAGCCGATAGGATGACCCAGGGCACAGGCGCCGCCGTTGACGTTGACCTTAGTCTCGTCTAGGCCCAGCTCAGAGATAGCCAGCATGGTGACCATGGCGAAGGCTTCGTTGATCTCAAACAGGTCCACCTCGTCTTTCGACCAGTTCACCTTATCCAGTAGCTTGTTCATGGCGCCGACCGGGGCCGTGGTGAACATCGAAGGCTCTTGTGAATGTGTGGTGTGCCCCTTGATGGTGGCCAGCACCTCCAGGCCGCGCTTGCTGGCCTCTTCGGCGCTCATCAGCATCAACACGGCCGCGCCATCTGAGATAGAGCTAGAGTTAGCGGCCGTGATGGTGCCATCTTTGGCAAAAGCGGGACGCAGGCTTGGGATCTTCTCGGGTCTGGCGTTGCCAGGCTGTTCGTCGGTATCCACCACGAGATCGCCTTTGCGGCTTGCCACTGTCACGGGCACTATCTCGTCCTTAAAGGCGCCAGATTCGATGGCGGCGTTGGCTTTTTGCAGCGAGCCGAGGGCAAAGTTATCCATCGCCTCACGGGTAATACCGAAATCATCAGCCGTCTTCTGGGCGAAGGTGCCCATGGCACCGCCTGTGTAGGCATCTTCGAGGCCATCTAAGAACATGTGATCCAGCACCTTCCCGTGACCCATACGCATGCCGCCGCGAGCCTTATCCAGCAGGTAAGGCGCCTGGCTCATGCTCTCCATGCCACCGGCAATCACTATTTCGGCGCTGCCGGCCTTAATCAAATCATGAGCCATCATGACGGTCTTCATGCCTGAACCGCACACCTTGTTGACCGTTGTGGCGCCAACAGACAAAGGAAGATCCGCACCTAAGGTTGCCTGACGCGCAGGGGCCTGACCCAGGCCTGCCGGCAATACGCAGCCCATCAAGACTTCGTTAACCTCATCGCCCTGAACACCCGCTTGAGTCATCAGTCCCTTGATCGCCGTGGCGGCGAGTGTCGGTGACGGCACGCTGGAAAGGGCTCCCTGGAATCCGCCCATAGGGGTGCGCTTTGCCGCGACAATCACGATTTCTTGGTTATTTTGCTCTGTACTCATCTTCCGCTCCATTCAAGGTACTTATGCGCTCACATCACACGACTCCCTCTGGGAAGCGTGATCATGTTCAAATAATATCACTCTGACGTTTACGCGAACGTAAAGCAAGCATTAACTGGTCGAATTTCACTAACTTTAGTCTAATGTCTTGTCAGGCTGCATTTACAGCGTGGAGACAAGATGCTGTTTTTCGCCAGCCCTACCATCACGAACTCGCCGATGCGAATAATAAGAAAGTAGGACTAAAACAAATAAAAACAAGGATTAACTAAGCTTAAGCCAAGGCTGGTGCATTTTTCAGCAAGACATATCCGACCAATTTTTGGTAGAAATAGGGTTAAAAATATAAGGCCCTAGCAGTTTGACATGGACGAGACACACAATGACACACAATACCGCTTCTGCCCCTGGGAGATGTTTCTCCCTTTGCTTCTCTCTTTGCATCTCACTTAGCATCACCCTGTTACTAAGCTTGAACCAGGCATGGGCTGCGTCGCCTGTAAATCAATCACAATCACCTGCAGATGCGTATACCGGCGCCAAGCCCATCATCGCGGGACATGAGTTCAGCCATGACTCGAGTCAGTTTAAGGCGCCGAGACGCTACATGGTCTCTCTGCCCGAGGGCTATTATGGCAACGCGCGGCGCTACCCTGTGCTCTATGTGGTGGACGCCGATTTTCAGTTTCAGCATGTCTCGGCATTAGCATTGCATCTGGCACGCATGGGCAAGATAGCCCCCATGATAGTGGTGGGAATCGCCAATCAAGGCCAGGGAGACTACCTCTACAGCACCACCTGGAAGAGTGACGAAGGCGAGGCCTTCGGCGGTGCAGACACCTTCTACCGTTATCTGACCACAGAGCTGGTGCCCACCATAGACGGTCAGTTTCGCACCAACCCCCATAAGGCCCTGGCGGGCTACTCCATGGGCGGCCTATTTACTCTCTATGCCATGACACAAGCAAACAGCCCCTTCGATGCCTATCTGGCCATGAGCCCGAGTGTTTGGTATGACAAGATGAGTTATATCGAGCGACTCGATGAGCGGCTCAAGCAAGGTGCGATAACGGCGCCACTCTTTCTGACCTTGGCCAACGAGCAAGAGATGGGCGTGGATGAACTGGTAAGCGCACTCAAAGGCTATGACGCACAAAAGATCCGCTGGCAATTTAAGCACTACCCCGACGAGAACCATTTCACCACCGCCCTGCCGGCACTCAATGACGGCCTGCTATTCTTATCCCCCGACTATGGTTTGGATGGCGGTGAGATGCTGGCCCTTGGCGACTACCGGGCAGTGCTGGATTATTTTGCCAAGCGCAAGGCTAACTGGGCCGGCTTTCATATCGAGTGGCTACAGGCCTACCAATTTGCCAAGTATCTGTTCTGGTCCAAGCAGCTCGATAGACTCGATGAGGTTTTACAGGCGGTAAAGGCCGAGTTTCCCGACTCGCTCACCATAGTGACGGTTCAGGTTGCCAAGGGCTTTAACATCAAGGGGCAAGCCGAAAAGGCCAAGGCCATGCTCGATAGCGTGGCCAAACAGGGAGAGGCCTCGCCCTACTGGCACAGAGAGATGAGCCTCTACTATCAAGGGATGGGGGACGAGGCGAATGCCAAGCGCCATCAGGACAAAGCCTTAGCACTCGCCGAGGAGTATCGGCTTAACACCTGGGAACTTTGGGAGCTGCAGTAGCGCGCCTATCCGCCGATAGCCTAGCTTTGTGCTAGGCGAGTGCCATTAAGCCCACACCGTCGAACAGCAGTGGCTGCCCGAAACCGCGCAGCCCTGTCTTAGTGGCGATGACCGCGTCCTCATCGCTACACAGAATCAAGGGATACTCGGCCAGCGTCGATGCCTCCAGTAGGCTGGCGGCCTGCACGCTAAGTGCTACCCCGCCATCGCTGAGATCGCTATGGGGCAGGAATTGATAAGGAAGCAAGGCTAAAGCCCGCAAGTCGCTCAGTCCCAGATGATTCACATCACCGCACAGGGACGCACAGGCGATGGTCGGCGTCATCAGCATGGCCCCGGCGCTCAGACCAATTAAGATCCCGCCGCGATTAAGATAGGCCTTAAACGACTCCATCAGGCCGCGCGCCTGCAGCTGAGCTAAAAATTGAAAGGTATCGCCACCGGCAAGGTGGATAGCCTGGCAACTCAGCAGTGTATCCAGCCCCGCCAGCGTATAGCCCTGCTCCAGATCCAGATAATGGCACAGGCTCATCCCCAATTCGGCATATTGTTTCTGAGTCGCACCGTAGTAACTTAGCTCTGGTTCATGGCCTGAGGCCAAATAGCCCAGACTGGTGCCTTCGCCGAGCACTTCTGTTATCGCGGCCTGACTTGCTGCGCCGCGAAGATCGCTCATCAATACCAGTGTCATCTGACTTCTCCTTGTAAGTTATTTGCCTTCCCAGCGCGACTTCGACTTCTAGGTTAGCCCTGATATTGACGCTTTATCTCGACCACCTCGACCTGATAACGCTCATACCAGGAGCTGCGGCCGAGTTGTTGGGCGATTTGATGTTCGCTGTCTTGTTTCCAGGCCAAAATGTCGGCCTCATTTTGCCAATAGGAGATGGCGATCTCCTGCTCCCCTTCGGTTACGGCGACAAAATCGACGCAATGATATTTATCCATCGCCAACTGACGCATCTTGGCGGCCATCTCTGAGTATCTGGCATCTAACTTGGCCACCTTGGCCCGAAATATCACGGCAAACATCTTGCTCCCTCAATGGATTAAAAATAGAAGATAGCAGCAATTACAGCTGCTGGAATTGACTCGCCATCGCCTGGATCTGCCTGAGCCCCAGACCATGTTGATTACGCTCGGCGCATAGTGCTTGATGAGCCTTATTGAGAGGATCACCGATCAACAAGATGCGCACCTGGTAACCCATCGCCTTGGCGGCGGCATCGTAGGCCATAAACTCCCAATGGGCCATGTTGGTGTTATCGCAGATCACCACAGGTTCACGGCGAGACAATGCCTGAATGAATCCGGTGAGATTAAGCTGATGATATTCAGACAGCTTACTGGCGTCGAAACGGTACTCACCCTCACAGATAAAGCGATCGTCGGTAGAGAAGTAGCCGCGACGACGAATCGCCTCGCCATCACTATGGCTGGCAAGGAAGGCGTTGACCCAATGGCTCTTGCCGCTGCCCGGCAGTCCCCGCATGATGATGGCAAGTGGGCGTTTAGGACCGTCTTCGCCCCTTGTCGCTTCTTGTGTCTGCGCTTCTTGTGCCTTCTCTTCAGGTGTTTGCGCAGCTTCTACCTGCGACAATTCCTCTGCTGGGCTCACCTCTGTGATCACGCGATGACTCACGCCTTGGAGACACCCGGTAAGGGCTGGTCGCTTATCACCTCGCCTGCGAGGATCTGCTCCACCAGTTGTGGCACTATCTCGCTGGCCTTACCCTGCAGATGATACTGAAACTGGCTGTGACGATCGGCTGGCACCAGGTTAACCTCAACCGTCTGGGCGCCATGATGATTGGCGGTATCGACAAAGCCGGCCGCGGGATAGACGGTGCCCGAGGTGCCGATGGCGATAAAGAGATCGCAGGTATCCAGCGCATGCTGTATGCGATCTAGGCCGATAGGCATCTCGCCAAACCAGACCACGTGGGGGCGCAGGCGCTGGGCGGGTATACAACAGGTACAGGTGTGGTTTACGCCGAAGTGATCGGTCAACAGAAAGGTTTGGTGAGAACGTGGGCAACGCCCTTTAGTTAACTCACCATGCATGTGCAGCAGGCGACGCGAGCCGGCGCGTTCATGGAGATCGTCGATATTTTGCGTCACCACCAATAGCTGACCATCGAACTCCTGCTCTAGCCTCGCTAGCGCCTTATGGGCGGCGTTGGGTTCTATTTCACCATTATGGAGCTGCTGCCAGCGCTCGTTATAGAAGCGCTCCACCATTTCTGGGTCGCGGGCATAGCCTTCAGGCGTCGCCACGTCTTCAATTTTATGCTCTTCCCAGAGCCCATCTTGATCCCTAAAGGTTCTCAAGCCAGATTCTGCTGAGATCCCTGCCCCAGTTAACACTACGATCTGCCGATACATCCCTCTTCCTTATTTTTATGCTTATGCGGGCGGCTGGCACCCACAGGATACAGGTTAACCAGATTTCATCCTGCCTGATAAGTCGCCGTTGGGCTATTAGGCATTAGTCTCAATAACATTACAAAAAGTACGCGTTAAATTCAGCCTAAATCACACAGGTAGGGCCAATTTAGAACAAATTTCTGCCGATGCGAACAATATGCAAGATCAAAGGTTTAAGTTTTCAATTTCACCCCCTATAATGGTTCTCAACATCAACTACCTGAACCACTATTGGCATTGCTAATGGTTCTTCAATCCAGAGATTAATGATGACAGATGGAAATCAAGCGCTAAAGAAAGCGGGATTAAAGGTCACCTTACCACGAGTCAAGATCCTCGAGCTGATGCAGGAGCCCGAAAACCAGCATATCAGTGCAGAAGAACTATATAAGAAACTGCTCGATATTGGCGAAGAGATAGGACTGGCAACGGTTTACCGTGTACTGAACCAGTTCGACGACGCGGGTATCGTTACCCGTCACCACTTCGAAAGCGGCAAGGCGGTGTTTGAACTCTCCTCTACCCATCATCATGATCACCTTGTGTGCCTCTCTTGCGGTAAAGTAATTGAGTTTTCTGATGAAGTGATCGAGAGACGCCAAGACGAGATCGCCATGAAGCACAACATCAAGCTGACCAATCACAGCCTGTACCTCTATGGTGTCTGCACCAATGATGAGTGCGACCACGGCGACGAATAATCCGCTAGACACTAAAAAACCAGCGTTATGCTGGTTTTTTTTTGTTTCTGACGCTGGTTTTTGAAACTGTTATCAGGCTTGGGCAAATGCCTGATAAATCCGTTTTATAACACCTTATGAAACACGTTCACCTTATGACCCATGAATTTACTGCGTTCACGCTCAGTCATACCCAGCTTTCGCACCACCCCTTCGGAGCCTTTGTTGCCAAGTAGAATAAGCGCTATCGCCTCATCGATGCCGTGATCCTTAAAGCGTGACAGCGCCGCCTGCCCGGCCTCGCTACCTATCCCCTTGCCCCAATATTCAGGCAAGTAGCGATAACCCAGCTCCACCTCATCAAATTCTTTAATGTAAGTCGGGCCACAGAAACCTATTACCTTGTTATCGGCCTTATGCTCCACCGCCCAGCGGCCAAAGCCACGCTCACGATAATTTTTGAGCAACACGTTTTCAAGAATATCCTCTGCCTGTGAGCGACAGGTCATGGGCGCGCCAGGAATATAGGTCAGCACCTCAGGAATGCTATTGAGCAGGAATAGGCTCTCCACATCCTTGGCCTCGAATCGACGTAATATCAGCCTCTCTGTTTCCGCGATGAACACAACTTACTCCTTTTTTCTCCCATCCAGCTCACCAATATACCCACTACAGGGTAGATTAGAAAGTATTAATCTAAGCTTTTGTCGACACTGCTTTACACTAAGCCCTCTTAAAATAAGCAAAATTCATCAATCACCTACGCCATGGCCGATTGCCAAAGCCGCCGCAATAACGTTCAATAGATGGATAAATGATAAGTGTCTGCAATACAGGAATGCGTTATGACAATCATGCAAAAGGTCTTTTGGCTTATCGCCACCCTAGGCAATGGCGCCGGGCTCTATTTCTATCTCAATGACGGCGGCATGGGCGCGGCCATTTTTCTGGGCTTTACCCTGCTCTACACCTTAGTCGGCGCCTATGATCTGCAATTTAGCTCGCACACGCTTAACCGCCTCTATCCTGTGGTTGCCTATCTGCGCTACTTTCTCGAGTCTTACCGGGTTGAGATACAGCAGTATTTTATCGCCAGCGATACTGAGGAGGCCCCCTTTAACCGCGAGCAGCGATCACTCGTCTATCAGCGGGCCAAGAATGTCCGCGATACCATCGCCTTCGGTACCCAAAGGGATCTGTTAGAGGAGAACTACCTCAGCCTGTGGCACTCGCTGTCACCGAAACATATCGACGAGCAGGCCAAGCGGGTGCGTATCGGCGGACCTGACTGCACCCAGCCTTATGACGCCTCCTACTTTAATATCTCGGCCATGAGCTTTGGCTCCCTCAGCGCCAATGCCATCGAGGCACTCAACCTGGGCGCCAAGAAGGCGGGTTGCTATCACAACACGGGCGAAGGCGGGACCAGTCCCTATCACCTCAAACATGGCGGCGATCTGGTATGGCAGATAGGCTCTGGCCTGTTTGGCTGTCGTGACGATGAGGGTAACTTTAATCCGGACAGCTTCGAGAAGATGGCCAAGCGTCCACAGGTCAAGATGATAGAGATAAAACTCAGCCAGGGCGCTAAACCCGGCCATGGAGGCGTGCTACCCAAGGCGAAGATCACCCCGGAGATCGCCATGATCCGCCATATCCCCATGGACAGAGACTGTGTCTCTCCGGCGGTTAACCCTGAGTGCACCACGCCCATCGCCCTGCTTAACTTCGTCAAACGCCTGCGGGAGCTCAGTGGCGGCAAGCCAGTGGGCTTCAAGCTCTGTATCGGTAATCCGGCTGAGTTTCTCGCCATCTGTAAGGCGATGCTAAAGACAGGTATCACGCCAGATTTCATCACCATAGATGGCGCCGAGGGTGGCACCGGGGCGGCGCCGGTAGAGTTCAGCAACCGTCTGGGCATGATGTGCCTCGAAGGAGTCTACTTTGCCAATAATGCCCTGGTTGGCGTGGGGCTGAGACACAAGATAGCTCTTATCGCCTCGGGCAAGACGGCCTCCAGCTTCGATCTGCTGACCAAGATTGCCATGGGCGCAGACTTAGTCAACGCCGCCCGCACCATGATGCTGTCTCTGGGTTGTATTCAGTCGAGACATTGCAACACCAACATGTGCCCCACGGGCATAGCCACCCAAGATCCGGCCCGTTCCAAGGCTCTGGATGTCGAGGTGAAGAGTGAGCGGGTAAAGAACTTCCACCACAACACCTTAAAAGCCTTCTATGAACTGGTAGGCAGCATGGGACTGGATAACCCCAACAAGCTAAAGCCGAGGATGATCAAACGCCGCTCGCCCTATGGACTGCTCATCTCCACCGGCAGCCTGGTGGCTCCCCTCACCCACAACGCCATCATAGAAGAGAAGCTGCAAGGCACCGCCTGGGCGTCATGGTGGCAACAGTGCACCGCCGAAGACTTCTACTGCGAGGACACCTATATCCTGACCCCGGCCGAGTTTGGCCTCTCTCGCCGCAGAGACAGCACACTCAAAGACAGGGCTTGAGCGATATTTTTACGGCGATCAAAAAAGGCGCCCTAGGGCGCCTTTTTTTAATGCTTACCGACTCGCTTGATTACCAACCGGTCTTAGCACGCAGTGCACTGCCGATGTCGGCCAGTGAACGTACGGTGGTCACGCCTGCCGCTTCTAGTGCAGCAAACTTGTCTTCAGCCGTACCTTTACCGCCAGCGATGATAGCGCCAGCGTGGCCCATACGCTTACCAGCAGGTGCAGTCACACCGGCAATGTAAGAGACGACAGGCTTAGTCACGTTAGCCTTGATGTAGGCCGCTGCTTCTTCTTCAGCAGTACCACCGATCTCGCCAATCATCACGATGGCTTCGGTCTGTGGATCGTTTTGGAACATTTCCAATACGTCGATGAAGTTAGTGCCTGGAATTGGGTCACCACCGATACCAACACAAGTTGATTGGCCGAAACCTTCATCGGTAGTTTGCTTAACCGCTTCATAGGTCAGAGTACCAGAGCGAGAAACGATGCCCACTTTACCTGGCTTGTGGATGTGACCTGGCATAATACCGATCTTACATTCGCCTGGAGTGATAACACCTGGGCAGTTTGGACCGATCATACGAACGCCAGTCTCTTCCAGCTTAACCTTAACTTCCAGCATATCCAGAGTAGGAATACCTTCAGTAATACAAACGATTAGCTCGATGCCGCCGTCGATAGCTTCTAGGATTGCATCCTTACAGAAAGGCGCTGGTACGTAGATAACGGTAGCAGTTGCACCAGTTTCAGCCACAGCGTCTTTAACAGTGTTGAACACTGGCAGACCCAGGTGAACCTGACCGCCCTTGCCTGGCGAAACACCGCCAACCATTTGCGTGCCGTATGCGATCGCTTGCTCAGAGTGGAAAGTACCTTGACCGCCAGTGAAACCCTGACAGATAACCTTGGTATCTTTGTTAATTAATACAGACATTATTTGCCCTCCGCAGCAGCAACAACTTTAACAGCAGCGTCAGTTAGCGACTCGGCTGCAATAATGTCAAGACCAGAGTTAGCCAATACTTCGCGACCTAGATCTGCGTTAGTACCTTCAAGACGAACAACCACTGGCACTTCAACACCCACTTCTTTAACAGCGCCGATGATACCTTCTGCGATCATGTCACAACGTACGATACCGCCGAAGATGTTTACTAGCACTGCTTTAACGTTTGCGTCAGACAAGATGATCTTGAATGCTTCAGCAACACGCTCTTTAGTCGCGCCGCCGCCAACGTCAAGGAAGTTAGCTGGCTTGCCGCCATGCAGGTTAACGATGTCCATAGTACCCATTGCTAGGCCGGCACCGTTTACCATGCAACCTACGTTACCGTCTAGGGCAACATAGTTCAGCTCGAATTTCGCCGCGTGTGCTTCACGAGCGTCATCCTGTGATGGATCGTGCATGTCACGGATCTTTGGTTGACGGAACAGTGCATTGCCATCGATACCAATCTTACCGTCTAGACAGTGGATGTTACCTTCGGTAGTGATAACCAGAGGGTTGATCTCAAGCAGTGCGAAATCATGGTCGGTGAACATAGTCGCCAGACCCATGAAGACTTTAGTGAACTGCTTCATCTGAGTTGGGTTTAGACCCAACTTGAAGCCAAGATCACGTGCCTGGTATGGCTGAGGACCAGTCAAAGGATCAATAATCGCCTTGTGGATCAGCTCAGGTGTCTCTTCGGCAACAGTTTCAATCTCAATGCCACCTTCGGTAGACGCCATGAAAACAACGCGACGGGTCGCACGGTCAACAACGGCACCAAGGTACAGTTCGTTTGCGATATCAGTGCAGCTTTCGACTAGGATCTTAGCAACTGGCTGACCTTTTTCGTCAGTCTGATAAGTCACCAGGTTCTTGCCTAACCAATGCTCAGCAAATGCTCTGATCTCTTCTTTATCGCCGGTAACTTTTACGCCACCTGCTTTACCACGGCCTCCTGCGTGTACTTGACACTTAACAACCCACATATCTCCGCCAATATGGCCAGCCGCTTCTACCGCCTCTTGAGGGGTATCACAAGCATAACCTTCTGACACTGGTAAACCATATTCGGCAAATAGGGCTTTTGCCTGATACTCATGCAAATTCATGATGATCTATCCGTATACTTCTAATCTAATCCAACCGGCTCAGTTGAGTCGGTAGCGAGGGGTGATGCCTACCGTTACCGACAGGCATCGAAACAACATCGTCTTACAGGTCTAATAGTAGACGAGTTGGGTCTTCCAGGAAGTCCTTAATGGCAACCAGGAAGCCAACAGACTCACGACCATCGATGATACGGTGGTCATAAGAGAGTGCTAGGTACATCATAGGTAGAATTTCTACCTGACCATTAACCGCCATTGGACGATCTTTGATGGCATGCATGCCCAGGATCGCACTTTGTGGCAGGTTAAGGATAGGGGTAGACATCAGCGAGCCAAATACACCGCCGTTAGTCACGGTGAAGTTACCGCCAGTCATGTCGTCAACGGTCAGCTTACCATCGCGGCCCTTGATAGCCAGCTCGCGTACGTTACGCTCGATGTCGGCCAGGCTCATGGTATCTGTGTCACGCAGTACTGGAGTTACCAGGCCGCGAGGAGTCGATACCGCGATGCTTACATCGAAGTAGTTGTGGTAAACGATATCATCACCGTCGATAGAGGCGTTTACTTCAGGGAAACGCTTCAGGGCTTCGGTCACGGCTTTCACGTAGAAAGACATGAAACCAAGGCGAATGCCGTGCTTCTTCTCGAACAGCTCTTGATACTGCTTACGAATGTCCATGATAGGCTTCATGTTCACTTCGTTGAAGGTCGTCAACATAGCCGTTGAGTTCTTCGCTTCCAGCAGACGGTTAGCAATGGTCTTACGCAGACGCGTCATAGGGACACGCTTCTGGCTACGCTCACCCAGTGGCGCAACAACTGCAGGCGCGTCAGCAGGCTTAGCCGCAGGTGCCGACTTGATGAAGGCTTCCACATCTTCTTTAGTGATACGACCGCCAACACCTGTGCCCTTGATCTTAGCAGCGTCCAGGTTGTGCTCGGCAATCAGACGACGAACAGATGGGCTTAGGGCATCGTTAGTCTCTTCGCTCTCAGCTGCCTGAGGCGCTGCCGCTTCGGCTTGTTCCTTAGAAACTTCCTGACCGGCAACCGCACCAGCAACAAACTTCGCGATAACGGCTTCGGCCAACACTGTGTCGCCTTCTTCCGCCAGGAACTCAACGATTGAACCATCTTCTGGCGCAACCACTTCTAAAACGACCTTGTCGGTTTCGATATCGACCAGGTTTTGATCACGAGACACTTGCTCGCCAGCTTTAACATGCCATGTGGCGATGGTTGCATCAGCAACGGATTCTGGCAGTACGGGTACCTTAATTTCGATACTCATGGAAAGCTATCCTTTTTATAAATTGTCTATTACTACAGTTTTAATGCGCTATTGATTAAAGATTCTTGCTGCTGGGCGTGCAGGGCCGGATAACCACATGCTGGCGCGGCCGAGGCTTCACGACCCGCATAGGTTAATTGAGCACCGGCAGGAATGGCTGCCCAGAAGTGGTGCTGGCTGCAATACCAAGCGCCCTGGTTCTGAGGCTCTTCCTGACACCAAACGAAATCTTTAACGTGCTGATACTGGGCGAGGATTTTTGCCATATCTTCGTGTGGGAACGGGTACAGTTGTTCGACACGGATCAGAGCAACATTATCCAGCTTCTCTTTACGACGCTTCTCGAGCAGTTCGAAGTAAACCTTACCACTACAGAAGACTACGCGATCTACCTTGCTGCTATCGAGTTCATCGATTTCACCAATCACGTTTTGGAAGGTGCCTTCGGCAAGCTCATCCAGGCTAGACACGGCCAGCGGATGACGCAGCAATGACTTAGGTGACATCACCACCAGAGGACGACGCATAGGACGCACCACCTGACGGCGTAGCATGTGGTAAACCTGCGCCGGCGTCGATGGGACACACACCTGCATATTGTGGTTAGCACATAGCTGCAGGAAACGCTCCAGACGTGCACTCGAGTGCTCTGGCCCCTGACCTTCATAGCCATGTGGCAGTAGCATAGTCAAGCCACACAGACGGCCCCACTTCTGCTCGCCGGATGAGAGGAACTGGTCGATCACCACCTGGGCACAGTTAGCGAAGTCACCGAACTGGGCTTCCCAGATGGTCAGGCCTCCCGGCTCAGCCGTCGCATAGCCGTATTCGAACGCCAATACTGAGGCTTCAGACAATACCGAGTCAGAGATATCGATAGGGCCTTGCATGTCAGACAGGTGACGCAGCGGCAGATAAGCGGTGGCGTCATTTTGGTTGTGCAACACGGCGTGACGGTGGAAGAAGGTACCACGGCCAGAGTCTTGACCTGTGATACGCACGCGCTTGTTGTCATCCAAAATAGAGGCGTAAGCCAAGGTCTCGGCAAAGCCCCAGTCCACTAGCTTATCACCGGCGGCCATGGCCACACGGTCTTTGTAGATCTTAGCAACGCGCGACTGTAGCTTATGACTCTCAGGCACATAGCTGATCTTCTCAGCCAACGCCTTCACACGCGCTAGCGGTAGCTCGGCAGGATAAGCCTCGTCCCACTCGCGGTTGAGATAAGGAGTCCAGTCAACGGTATGCAGCGTCATTGGGCGCCACTCTTTCACCACGCAATCGCCTTTATCCAAGGCGTCACGGTAGTCGTTGATCATCGCGGTCACGTCATCGGCACCTAGCGCCTTCTCTTCGATCAGACGGTCGGCATAGATCTTACGTGGCGTAGGATGCTTCTTGATCTTGGCATACATCAGCGGCTGAGTTGCACTCGGCTCATCGGCCTCGTTGTGGCCGTGACGACGGTAACATACCAGATCGATCACTACGTCACGCTTAAACTCGTTACGGTAATCAACCGCCAACTGAGCAACGAAGGCGACCGACTCAGGGTCGTCTGCATTCACGTGGAAGATAGGCGCCTGTACCATCTTAGCGATATCGGTACAGTATTCTGTAGAACGGGTATCTTCGGTCAGGTTAGTGGTAAAGCCCACCTGGTTGTTGACCACGATGCGGATACTGCCACCTACCTTAAAGGCACGGGTCTGAGACATGTTGAATGTCTCTTGTACTATGCCCTGACCTGCGATGGCGCTGTCACCATGAATGGTGATCGGCATGACCTGAAGGCCCGTCTTACAACCGCGGCGGTCCAGACGTGCTCTTACCGAGCCCATGACCACAGGGTTAACGATCTCAAGGTGAGACGGGTTGAAGGCCAGTGCCAGGTGCACGTTGCCACCGGGGGTTTCGAAATCTGAAGAGAAACCTTGGTGATACTTAACGTCACCCGAACCGTTAAGCTCATCGCTGTGCTTACCGGCAAACTCGTCGAACAGCTCAGATGGCTTCTTACCTAGGATGTTAACCAGCAGGTTAAGACGACCACGGTGAGCCATGCCCACGACGATCTCTTTGGTACCTGCTTCACCACCACGGTAGATGATTTCACGCATCATAGGGACGAGCGCGTCACCACCTTCCAGTGAGAAACGTTTTGCGCCGGGGAACTTGGCACCGAGATACTTCTCCATACCTTCGGCGGCGTTGAGGCCCTCGAGGATGCGAGTCTTGGTATTCTTATCGTAATTCGCTCTACCTAATGATGGCTCCAAGCGTTGTTGGATCCAACGCTTCTCATCGGTATCTGTGATGTGCATGTATTCAGCACCGATAGCACCACCATAGGTCGCTTTCAGTGCTTTAACCAGGTCACCTAGCTTCATGGTGTCACCACCGTGAGCGAATGAACCTGTGTTGAATTCACGCTCCATATCTTCGCTGGTTAGGCCGTGGAAGGCCGGGTCCAATTCAGAGACGGTATCGCGCTTCCATAGCCCGAGGGGATCCAGATTCGCATTCTGGTGGCCGCGGAAACGGTAGGCGTTGATCAGCTGAAGAACTTTAACCTGTTTGGCATCGACTTCGGGATCGGTCACACGAGCAGCGCTCTTATGACGACCGTCTAGCGCCAAACTACGGAAATATTCACGTACTTTAGAGTGGGCAGCTTCGGGCACATCTGCTGTTGCACCGTTGGCATATGGGAGGTTATCAAACACCGCTCGCCAGTCGTCTGATACTGACTGAGGGTCCTCTTGATAGGCTTCATACATCTCTTCTACATAGGTCGAATTAGCCCCGTTTAAATGAGACGATTCGAGCCAGGCTTTCATGATGCCTTGGTGCATTTCTATTCCTTTCAAACTTTATACACGTGTTTTTAGCCAAAGTATTGAAAATGCAATTCAGTCAAATGTACTGCAATTGCAAAATATCTGCCGCCCCTAGAGTCCAGATTTCACGGCATGTGTAGTTCCATTACATAAAAGAGCCACTTCTCACATGGGAGAAGTGACTCTCAATGAGCTATATAATTATTAAAATCAGCTCAGTGTGTTGCATTTATACAGCTCGCTTAAGCAACATAGACTTGATGTGTCCAATTGCTTTAGTCGGGTTGAGTCCTTTTGGACAAACGTCAACACAGTTCATGATGCCATGGCAACGGAATACGCTGTAAGCATCATCGAGCTCAGACAGACGCTCTTCGGTCGCGGTGTCACGGCTATCGATAAGGAAACGATAGGCGTGCAACAGGCCGCTTGGACCGACGAACTTGTCTGGGTTCCACCAGAATGATGGACAAGCCGTCGAACAACAAGCACACATGATACATTCATACAGACCGTCCAGGTGCGCACGCTCTTCTGGCGATTGCAGGTGTTCACGGGCTGGTGTCTTGTCATCGTTGATCAGGTATGGCTTGATCTTCTCGTACTGCTTGTAGAACTGAGTCAGGTCAACAATCAGGTCGCGAACCACAGGCATACCAGGTAGTGGACGTATCTCCAGCTTCTTACCCTTGAAGGTAGAAATAGGCGTGATACAGGCCAGACCGTTCTTACCGTTCATGTTAACGCCATCACTACCACATACACCTTCACGGCATGAGCGACGGAACGCCAACGTTGGGTCTTGTATCTTTAGCTGCATCAGGACATCCAGCACCATCATATCGGTACCTTCTGCCACTTCCAGCGTGTAATCCTTCATGTAAGGCTTTGCGTCTACTTCAGGATTATAGCGATAAATAGCAATCTTCAAATTCATCTTATCTTCCTTAGTAGGTACGCTTGATCGGCGGGAAGGCTTCACGAAGCTTAGGCTCCATGTTCACCGCACGCTTGGTCATCTGCTCAGTCTCAGGATTGAATAGGCTGTGGCATAACCAGTTCTCATCATCACGCTCGAGGAAGTCTTCACGTGAATGCGCACCACGACTCTCTTGACGGAAGTTCGCCGCGTAGGCCGTTGCAATCGCTGTCGCCATCAGGTTGTCTAGCTCTAGACACTCGATACGCTGAGTATTGAACTCTTTCGAGTTGTCAGACAGCTTGGCATTAGCCAGACGCTCACGAATCGCCTTAAGCTCTTCGAGGCCTTCTGCCATCGCCTCACCGGTACGGAATACCGAGAAGTTAAGCTGCATACAAAGCTGAAGATCTTTACGGATCTGCGCAGGGTCTTCACCGTCTTTGTTGCTTTCCCAACGATTAAGACGCTCAAGTGACTTAGCAATATCTGCATCGCTCGCATCTTTCGGTGTTGCAGTCTCATCCAGCGCCTTACCCAGGTGCTGACCAGCTGCGCGGCCGAAGACCACGAGGTCGAGTAGTGAGTTACCACCTAGGCGGTTCGCACCGTGTACCGATACACAGGCAATCTCACCCACGGCAAACAGACCAACCACATCGCTTTCGCTGCCATCTTCGTTCTTACGGATCACCTGACCGCTAACCTTAGCAGGCAGACCACCCATCATGTAGTGACAGGTTGGCAGTACAGGGATTGGACCGTCAGCCGGATCGATGTGCGCGAAGGTACGAGACAGTTCGCAAACGCCTGGTAGACGTGCTTCCAGGGTCTCTTTACCTAAGTGATCTAGCTTAAGTAGACAGTGAGGGCCTAGTGGGCCGTCAAGGCCGCGACCTTCACGGATCTCGGTCATCATAGAACGTGCTACCACGTCACGTGATGCCAGGTCTTTCGCGTTTGGCGCATAACGCTCCATGAAGCGCTCGCCATCTTTGTTCAGCAGGTATCCGCCTTCACCACGACAACCTTCGGTAACCAGTACACCCGCGCCGGCGATACCGGTTGGGTGGAACTGCCACATCTCCATGTCTTGCATCTGCACGCCAGCGCGCATCGCCATACCAACACCGTCACCGGTATTGATGTGGGCGTTGGTAGTAGAGGCGTAAATACGACCCGCACCACCAGTAGCCAGAATAGTGGCCTTAGACTTGAAGTAAACGATCTCGCCGGTTTCGATTTCGATTGCAGTACAACCTACGATGGCGCCGTCTTCGTTCTTCACTAAATCCAGTGCATACCACTCAGAGAAGACTTCAGTCTTATGCTTAACGTTCTGCTGGTATAGGCAGTGCAGCAAGGCGTGACCGGTACGGTCAGCCGCCGCAGCGGTACGTGCCGCCTGCTCGCCACCGAAGTTTTTCGATTGGCCGCCGAAAGGACGCTGATAAATTTTACCGTTTTCGAAACGAGAGAATGGCAGACCCATATGCTCTAGCTCGATAATGGCTTCAGGACCGGTTTGACACATAAATTCGATCGCGTCTTGGTCGCCGATGAAATCGGACCCCTTAACGGTATCGTACATGTGTTGTTCCCAATGGTCTTCATGGGCGTTGCCTAGGGCGACGGTAATACCCCCCTGGGCCGAAACCGTATGAGAACGGGTTGGGAATACTTTAGATAACAGCGCGCAGCTCTTACCTTCTTTAGAAATCTGTAGTGCAGCTCGCATACCCGCGCCACCGGCGCCAATGACGACTGCATCAAACTCACGTACTGGAATACTCACTTAAACACCCCACACAATAACAATGCCAGCAGCCAGGTAAGAAAGTGCTGCTACGACGAAGACGAATTGGAGTACGCCACGAAGGGCTACCGGCTTAACATAGTCGGTAAGCACCTGCCAGATACCGATCCAGGCGTGAACCAGGATGGCCACCAGGGCAAGAAGCGTAAACACTTTCATCGGCAAAGCACTGAACAAACCGTGCCATACGTCATAAGTGAGAGGCGAACTAGCTGCGATGAATCCTACTAAGAAAATGGTGTAACAAGTAAGGATCACGGCACTAGCACGAAGAAGAATAAAATCATGAACGCCACTGCGTCCAAGACTCGCTGCATTTGTTACCATACCCAAATCCCCGCAATGATTGACCATGCCGCAGCAATAACGAAGGCGGCTTTCGCTGAAGCGTTACCCGATTCCAACTCTTCCCAACGACCGGTATCCATAATCAGATGGCGTACGCCAACAATCAGGTGGTAACCCAGTGCGGTCAGAATTCCCCAGACAACGAACTTAACGATAAAGGTATCAAATAGAGATTGAATGCCTGCGAAACTCTCAGCAGATGCGAGTGATTCACTCAACATCCAGATAAGAATGCCGACGGCAAACAGCATGATGACACCGGAGACACGGTGTAGGATTGACGCAATCGCTGTTGCAGGAAAGCGAATGGTCTGCAGATCTAGATGGACAGGTCTTTGCTTTTTCACGTTCTGCTCACTCTGCTCCATTGAGCATTATTTTTGTTATTGAACCTCTTTCGAACGAAATTTGACCAGCAAGCAAACTTACCACCTCCTCTCGCCTCAAAAGGAAAGTTGAAACAAACAGTTAACTAATTCAAAAATCACTAAATAAGTATGTAAATAATGGTCTTCGAATTGGTTTGTTTGCAGCTCTTTCGAGCCGAAGCAAGTATACGCCCCACAAATGTCAAATACAAACATCACATTATGCAAATTTTGTTTTTTTGGTAAAAAAATCTGCCAAGTCACTGTATTGGCGGGCACTTACGTCAAATTAAGACCATGGTCTAACGAATTTAAACGCTTATTTAAATTGAAATGTGATCTAGATTCACTGTAAAGTATTGGCGTTTGACAAAGCCGCACTCACATAAGAATGAAGTAAGGAGAACGGGGTATGGCTGATAATATAGCCAAATTGGAACTACCAGGGAACGATTCGATTGACCTGCCAATCAAGAAAGGAACGGCGGGATTTGATGTTATCGACATCAGCAAACTCGGTAGCAAAGGTCATTTTACATTTGACCCAGGATTCCTAGCGACAGCATCCTGCGAATCAGCTATCACTTACATTGATGGCGCCCAAGGTATACTTTTACACCGTGGTTACGCGATCGACGAACTTGCCGTCGATTCAGACTATTTAGATCTTTGTTATCTACTGCTTTACGGTGAGTTACCTAACAAGGCTCAATACGACAAATTTGTTTACACGGTTAAGACTCACACTATGGTTAACGAGCAACTGGCTTCGTTCTTCCGTGGTTTCCGCCGTGACGCTCACCCAATGGCCATGCTATGTGGTGTGACAGGCGCATTGTCTGCATTCTACCAAGACTCTCTTGACGTTAACGACGAACATCACCGCGAAATTGCGGCGTTCCGTTTAGTCTCTAAGATGCCGACTATCGCCGCCATGTGTTACAAGTATTCAATTGGTCAGCCATTTGTTTACCCACGTAACGACCTAAGCTATGCGGGCAACTTCCTCAGCATGATGTTTGCGGTACCTTGTGAAGAGTACAAGGTTAACCCAATCATTGAGCGCGCCATGGACCGTATCTTTATTCTGCACGCAGATCACGAGCAAAACGCCTCGACTTCTACCGTGCGTCTAGCCGGTTCATCGGGTGCCAACCCATTTGCATGTATCGCAGCGGGTATAGCTTCACTATGGGGCCCTGCACACGGCGGCGCTAACGAAGCTTGCCTGAACATGCTGGAAGAGATCGGTACTGTCGATCGTATTCCTGAGTTCATCGCTCGTGCTAAAGATAAGGAAGATCCTTTCCGTCTGATGGGCTTCGGTCACCGCGTCTACAAGAACTTCGACCCTCGCGCCAAGGTGATGCGCGAAACCTGTCACGAAGTACTTGCAGAGCTTAAGGTTAATGACCCACTACTGGATGTCGCGATGGAACTTGAGCGTATCGCACTGGAAGATGAGTACTTCGTATCGAAGAAGCTCTATCCAAACGTCGATTTCTACTCAGGCATCATCATGAAGGCTATCGGCATTCCAACAAGCATGTTCACCGTACTGTTCGCCCTTGCGCGTACCGTTGGTTGGATTGCTCACTGGAAAGAGATGCTGGATCAGCCTGGTCACAAGATCAGCCGTCCACGCCAGCTCTACACAGGTTCAGCAGAACGTGACTTCGTCAAACTGGACCAGCGTTAATCACTGCGGCCTAATCTTAAAAAGCATCCCTAGGGGTGCTTTTTTTTATGCCTCTCTTTCATCCCGTATCCCGCTCGGCCCGCTTGGCACCTTCATCCCTCCTTCTTCTCCCCTTTCATCCCACATCGTCCTGACTTCCGCGCCTTCTGATGCCGGCCCTTCTATCGCTGACCTTTTATACCTGGCCTTAAACGCCGATGCTTATATGACGAGTGTTAAACCCCCACTTTATATGACTAAAGTTATATGACTAAAGTTAAATGACTAAAATTTGGTGCCTTGAGTTTTATCGACGACTGACTCCCGTGCGTCCTTTGGTTTGTGTCATCGTCGCCATGCAAGATAGGGTTAACACTTGAGATACATTTTGTATCAAATCCAATTTGCACTGACCTTGGCAATAGGTCTTAACTGTAGATTAGTCAAAAGCATCACATGTTAAACATTTTCGCTACAAACCAGTTAACAAACTCACCGCACCCTGGCAGGTTTTAACGTAAGAAATTGATATAAATGGATTTAACATTTTGGCACATCTTGTGCTTACTAAGGCTAATTGGATAAATAACATAGGTATCCTCACATGGAATCTTTTTCAAAGTTTAAGTTGGCACTCCCCCTACTTTTTGTTGCCGTACTCAGTGCATGTGGTAATGAGGAAACAAAGAAAGAAGAAGAAAAGTACGCCGTCCCCGTTGAAACCACGACCGTCATACAAGGTGATGTCTCCTCTTTTTATAGCACTACAGCTACCCTGGAAGCCCCTCAAGAAGCCGACGTGGTCAGCCGCATTGCCGGGCTTATCGAATCCATTAAGGTAGAAGAGGGCGATCGCGTCACCAAGGGACAGCTGTTAGCGGTTATCGATGCCAAGCGCCAACGCTACGATCTGGCCCGTTCGCAGGCCGAAGTGGAGATCATCGAGCAGGAGCTCAACCGTTTGAAGAAGATGAGCAATAAAGAGTTCATCAGCGCCGACTCCATGGCCAAACTCGAATATAACCTACAAGCCGCCATTGCCAAGCGCGACCTTGCCGCACTTCAGGTTCAGGAGAGCATGGTACGCTCCCCTATCGACGGTGTAGTCGCCAAGCGCTACGTAAAGGCCGGCAACATGGCTAAAGAGTTTGAGCAGCTATTCTATGTGGTCAATCAAGACGAGCTATACGGCATAGTGCACCTGCCAGAGGCGCAGCTGCAAAGCCTGCGTTTAGGCCAAGAGGCGGAGCTTTATGCCAACAAGCATACCAAAGAAACCATACATGCCAAGGTGCTGCGGATCAGCCCCATAGTGGATCCCCAAAGCGGTACCTTTAAGGTCACTCTATCGGTTCCCAACCAAAACGCACAGCTTAAGGCGGGTATGTTTACTCGCGTAGAGTTGCGATACGACACCCACAGCAATGTGATCACTGTGCCCTACAACGCCGTAGTCAATCAGGACAACCAATACGCCCTGTATGTCGTGCAGGGTGAGAATGCCCTGCGCCGCGAAGTCGCCCTGGGTTATCGCGAGGCCGATACCGTTGAGGTGGTCTCAGGGCTAGAGCCGGGCGAGCAGATAGTGATCCGCGGTCAACAAAACCTGAAAGATCAGTCGTTAGTTGAAGTGATCAGCCAACTAGACGTTGCTCGCGCACAACAATAACGGGAACTTAGCTTATGTCGATTATTAATACTTCCGTTAAACGGCCGGTATCCGTGTGGATGTTTATGCTGGCGGTGATCCTGTTTGGCATGGTGGGCTTCTCTCGCCTGGCGGTGAAACTGCTGCCGGATCTCAGCTATCCCACCATCACCATACGCACCCAATATGAAGGCGCAGCGCCGGTAGAGGTAGAACAGCTGGTCTCTAAGCCTATCGAAGAAGCCGCCGGTATCGTTAAGGGGCTGCGCAAGATTAGCTCCATCTCCCGCTCAGGCATGTCTGATGTGGTGCTCGAATTTGAATGGGGCACAGACATGGATATGGCCAGCCTAGAGGTCAGGGAAAAGCTAGATACCATAGAGCTGCCACTTGATGTGAAGAAGCCACTCTTGCTGCGCTTTAACCCTAACTTAGACCCAATCGTGCGTCTGGCGCTCTCCCTACCCGACGCCGATGATCAGTCACTCAAGCAGATGCGCACCTTTGCCGAGGAGGAGCTTAAGCGTCAGCTGGAGTCACTCAGCGGTGTCGCCGCCGTCAGACTCTCGGGCGGTCTGGAGCAAGAGGTGCATATTCAGCTCAATCAGGAGAAGCTAACTCAGCTTAATCTGAACGCCGACAAGATCCGCGAGCGTATCGCTGCCGAAAATATCAACCTCTCTGCCGGTAAGGTAGTACAGGGCGAGAAAGAGTACCTGGTTCGTACCCTCAACCAGTTCAACTCCTTAGATGAATTGGGTCAGATCATCGTCTATCGCGATAACCAGACTCTGGTACGCCTGTTCGAGGTGGCCGACATCATCGACGCCCATAAGGAGCGCAACGACATCACCCGTATCGGCTCGGCCGAGTCTATCGAGCTGGCCATCTATAAGGAGGGTGATGCCAACACGGTTGCCGTGGCCCGCAAAGTCACCGATAAGCTCGATGCCCTGAAGAAGCTCAACGAGAAGGCGGAGCTTAAGGTGATCTATGACCAGTCAGAGTTTATCGAGAGCGCCGTGAGCGAGGTGACCTCGGCGGCGCTGATAGGTAGTCTGCTGTCTATGCTGGTGATCTACCTGTTCCTCAGGGACATAGTGCCGACCCTTATCATCTCCATCTCGATTCCGTTTTCGGTTATCGCCACCTTTAACATGATGTATTTCGCCGACATCAGTCTCAACATCATGTCGCTGGGCGGTATCGCGTTGGCGGTGGGCCTTTTGGTAGATAATGCCATCGTGGTGCTGGAAAACATCGACCGCTGCCGCAAGCTAGGCATGAACAAGCTCGACGCCGCGGTGACAGGCACTAAAGAGGTGGCTGGGGCTATCTTCGCCTCCACCATGACGACGCTGGCGGTATTTGTGCCACTGGTATTTGTCGACGGTGTTGCCGGCGCCCTCTTCTCTGACCAAGCCTTAACAGTGACCTTTGCCCTACTCGCCTCGCTGCTGGTTGCGCTGACCACGATTCCTATGCTGGCATCGCGCGAAGGCTTTAAGTCTCTGCCGCATCTGGTGCAGAAACGCGAAAAGCCGGTTCTCGACACTAAGTTTGCCAAGGTAAAACACTATGGCGCCACCGTCTGCTCTTTCCCCTTCGTGCTGCTGTTTAGCTACTTACCATCACTACTGCTGACGCTGGTATTGATGCTTAGCCGCGCATTCTCCTGGCTTGCAGGCCTGGTGATGCGCCCTATCAGCGCGGCATTTAACTGGTTCTATAATTTGCTCGAGAGTGTTTATCACAAGCTGCTGCGCCAGGCGCTGAAATTCAGCTGGCTAACAATGGCCATCGCCCTCACTCTCACTGTGGGCACCATGAGCCTAGTGCCAAAACTGGGCATGGAGCTAATTCCCCCCATGAACCAGGGTGAGTTTTATGTCGAGGTCTTGTTGCCACCGGGCACAGAGGTGAGTGAGACAGACAGAGTCCTGCAGAAGCTGGCGTTGTCCATCAAGGACAGAGAGGATGTTAAACATGCCTACAGCCAAGCCGGTAGCGGCGGTCTGATGACCTCAGATACCTCGCGCGGCGGCGAAAACTGGGGCCGTCTGCAGGTGGTGCTTGCCGATCATCAAGCCTTCGATGCAGTCACCCATGTGCTGCGCACCACGGCTATGCGTATCCCTGAGCTGGAGGCTAAGATCCAACATCCAGAGCTGTTTAGCTTCAAGACACCGCTGGAGATTGAAGTGATTGGTTATGATCTAACCCAGCTAAAACAGACCGCGGATAACCTCATCAGCGCCCTGTCGGACTCGGATCGTTTCGCCGACCTCAACACCAGCCTGCGTGATGGCCAGCCAGAGCTTAGCATCCGCTTCGATCATGCTCGTCTCGCCGCGTTGGGCATGGACGCGCCAACCGTCGCTAACCGCATCGCCCAGCGCATCGGTGGCACTGTGGCCAGCCAATACACGGTACGCGACAGAAAGATCGACATCCTGGTGCGCAGCGAACTCGAGGAGCGCGACCAGATAAGCGATATCGATTCGATGATCATCAACCCCAACAGCAATCAGCCTATCCCGCTGAGCGCGGTAGCCGATGTCTCGCTAAACCTGGGACCATCAGCGATCAACCGTATCAGCCAGCAACGCGTGGCTATCGTGTCGGCTAACCTCGCCTATGGCGATCTTAACGACGCCGTGCTGGAGGCGAGAAGCATCATAGATCAACAGAACCTGCCTAGCTCGATTCAGGTACGCTTCGGCGGCCAAAATGAAGAGATGGAGCACTCGTTCCAGTCGCTACAGATCGCGCTGATCTTGGCCGTCTTCCTGGTGTACCTGGTGATGGCGAGTCAGTTCGAGTCCCTGGTACATCCGCTGCTTATTCTTATCGCCGTGCCTATGGCGGTAGGTGGTAGCATCTTTGGCCTGTTCATTACTCAGACCCACCTGAGTGTGGTGGTCTTCATCGGGCTTATCATGCTGGCGGGTATCGTCGTTAACAACGCCATCGTCCTGGTCGATCGCATCAATCAGCTCCGTCAGCAAGGCATCGAAAAACTCAGCGCCATCGAAGAGGCCGCCAAGTCACGTCTGCGCCCTATCGTCATGACCACTATGACGACGGCTCTGGGTCTGGCGCCAATGGCACTGGGCTTAGGCGATGGCAGCGAAGTACGCGCGCCCATGGCGATCACCGTTATCTTCGGTCTGTCACTGGCCACCCTGCTGACACTAGTGGTGATCCCGGCGCTATACGCCCTGTTCGATCGCAAGGCCTTTGACGCGCCGGCCGAAGTGGCTCAAGAGGGAGAATCAGCATGAATATCACCCGATTAGCCCTTGCCAGACCCGTGACCACCAGCATGTTCTTCGTGGCCATACTGCTCTTTGGTCTGGCCTCGAGTCGCCTGCTACCGCTGGAGATGTTTCCCGGCATCGAGATGCCCCAGGTGTTGATTGAAGTCCCCTACAAGGGCTCTACCCCTGCTGAAGTCGAACGTGAGATCACCAACGTCCTAGAAGAGTCCCTCGCCACCATGGGGGGGATCGAGGAGTTGAGATCCCGCTCGTCGCAAAACGGCGCAGAGATCGAACTCAGAATGAAGTGGGGCGAGAATGTCTCCACCAAGAGCCTGGAGGCCAGGGAAAAGGTGGATGCGGTGCGCCACCTACTGCCTAAAGATGTCGAACGCGTCTTTATCCGTCAGTTCTCGACCGCCGACATGCCGGTGCTGACCATACGTATCTCAAGTGAACGAGAGCTCTCTGGCGCCTTCGATCTGCTGGATAAACAGCTGAAGAAGCCGTTAGAGAGAGTCGAAGGTGTCTCTCAGGTGAGCCTGTATGGCGTCGAGCAGAAACAGATAGAGATCAGAATCGATGCCGATAAGCTCAGTGCCACAGGAATAAGCAGTGCCATGCTGCAGCAGAGACTGGGACAGGAGAACTTTATCGTCAGCGCGGGGACACTCAGGGCCAACACCCGAGTGTATCAGGTATCGCCAAAGGGTGAGTTTCGCGATCTCGACGATATCTCTGCCCTAGTGCTCACCCCTGGCGTCACCCTGGGCGAAATCGCCAGTATTCGCTATGCCCAGCCCGAGCGCCTAGACGGTCGACACTTAGATCAAAAGTACGCCGTTGGCCTGGATGTGTTCAAAGAGTCTGGTGCCAACCTGGTGGATGTCTCTGAGCGTGTGCTCAAGGTGATCGAGGCGGCCAAACAAGATCAGCAGTTCAATGGCATCAAGCTGTTCATCATGGAAGATCAGGCCTATGGGGTGAAATCCTCGCTATCGGATCTGCTGGCGGCCGGTCTTATCGGCGCCCTGCTTTCCTTTGCCGTGCTCTATCTGTTTTTGCGCAACCTTAAGATGACCCTGGTTGTGGTCTCTTCTGTGCCCATCTCCCTGTGTATGACACTGGCGGGCATGTATTTCTTAGGTTACAGCCTGAACATTCTCTCCATGATGGGGCTACTGCTGGCGGTGGGTATGCTGATCGACAATGCGGTGGTGGTCAGTGAGAGCGTGCTGCAGGAGAAACAGCATCAAGGCAAGGCCTCGACATCCGAAGCCGTACTCACAGGGGTGAATAAGGTTGCCCTGGCAGTACTGGCCGGCACACTCACCACGGCCATTGTGTTTCTGCCTAATATCTTCGGCGTCAAGGTAGAGCTGACCATCTTCCTGGAGCATGTGGCCATTGCCATCTGTATCTCGCTGGCAGCATCGCTGTTAGTGGCGAAAACATTAATCCCCTTGATGTTAACTAAGCTGCATTTTGACATCGACACCAACCCAAAGCAGAGCAAGCTCGAGTCTTTCTACGAGCGCAGCCTGGCGTGGATCTTACACAGACCCAAACGCTCAGGGCTGATTGCCGTGATCATCCTGGCCTCGACGGCGCTACCGCTGAGCATGGTCCAACAAGATCAAAGCGACGGCGAGGGCAACAACCGTCTCTACATCAACTATCAGGTGGAGGGGCGTCACAGCCTGGACGTCACCGAGGCGATGATCAACCACATGGAAGATTACCTCTACGCCAATAAAGAGGAGTTCTATATCGATTCTGTCTACAGCTACTTCTCGGCCGACAGAGGTCAGTCGACCCTGCTGCTGCAGGAAGATGCCGACATAGATATCAAGGCGCTTAAGCGCAAGATCCGCGACGGGTTCCCCAAGTTCTCCATCGCCAAGCCACAATTTGGCTGGGGTAACGACAACAACGGCATACGCGTCACCCTCACGGGCCGCTCCACTAGCGAACTGATCACCATCAGTGAGCAAGTTGTACCTCTACTCTCTAAAATAGATGGCCTCATCGATGTGCGCTCTGAGCTTAACAGCACACAGCAGGAGGTGATCATCGAGCTCGACCGCACCATGGCGGCGAGACTGGATCTCAGCCTGAGTGAGCTTGCCCGCAGCGTGTCCATGGCCCTGCGGGGATCGCCGCTGCGCTCCTTCAGACACGATCCCAGCGGTGAGCTGCGTATCGAGCTGGCCTACGATAAACAGTGGCGTGAGTCGCTCGAAAGACTGAAAGAGTTGCCCATAGTGCGTCAGGACAATCGCGTCTATACCCTGCAGAGTCTGGCCGAGATCTCGATTCGTCCGCGCTTCGATACTATCCGTCACTATGATCGTCAGACCGCGCTCTCAATCGGCGCCAACCTGGATGAGATGACCACGGAAGAGGCCCAAAAAGCAATCACCCAAGTGATGGATGCGGTGCAGTTCCCCGCAGGCTATGGTTACTCGCTACGCGGTGGATTCCAGCGTCAGGATGAAGATCAGGCCATCATGGCAACTAACATGATCTTGGCCATCGCCATGATCTATATCGTCATGGCCGCCCTGTTCGAATCACTGCTGCTGCCAACGGCCATCATCACCTCTATCCTCTTCTCCATCACTGGGGTGTTCTGGGCGCTGCTGCTGACGGGCACCAATATGTCGATCATGGCGATGATAGGGATTCTGATCTTGATGGGTATCGTGGTGAACAACGGCATAGTGTTAGTCGACCAGATCAACCAGAAGACACCCGAGCTGGATCGCCTGTCGGCCACCATAGAGGCCGTGTGTATCACACGTCTGCGTCCCGTACTCATGACTGTGGGTACCACAGTGCTGGGCCTTATCCCACTGGCCATGGGTGATACCCAGATTGGTGGTGGTGGCCCACCCTATTCGCCTATGGCGATCGCCATCATTGGCGGCTTGTGCTTCTCGACGCTTACCAGTCTCTATCTGGTGCCACTCTGCTATCAGGCCTTGTATCGCATGCGACATCAGGCTGCGATCAAGCTAGGTAACGCCGACAGGTTCACCCGGCGCATCATGCCCTGGGCGCACTAAAGACTCCCCAGTAAAGAATCCACCTTCATAGAAGGTGGCTTTGATTGGCCCCCTATAAGGGGGCTTATTTATTAATCAACGTTCAATTGTAATTGACGCTCGGCCTCTTCCTTCTCTTGTCTGTCTTGATGCCGCACGTATCGCCTAATTATTTCCTCATTCGCTCCTACCGAATCCACAAAGTAACCACGTTGCCAGAAATGATTACCCCACAACTTCTTCTTTC
>NZ_JAKEVJ010000200.1:0-596 GCF_022398425.1 Shewanella sp. Isolate7
GGTAATGTGATTGATGGCAGCAGCGTCGATGGCGAGCTGAGCGTGCAGAGCTTCAGCATCGACGGCGTTGATGGCCCATTCACCCTGGGGCAGGCGGTCACCATCAATGGTGTGGGCAGCTTTACCCTCAATGCGAACGGCAGCTACAGCTTTACCCCGGCCGCGAACTACAACGGGCCGGTACCGGTGATCACTTATGTGCTGACCGATGGCTCAAGCACCGACACCTCGACCCTGACCATTAATGTCACCCCGGTGAACGACAACTTCACCGATGAAAACGAAGTCATTAACGTCGGTGAAGACAGCGGCGCCACCACAGGTAATGTGATTGATGGCAGCAGCGTCGATGGCGAGCTGAGCGTGCAGAGCTTCAGCATCGACGGCGTTGATGGCCCATTCACCCTGGGKCAGGCGGTCACCATCAATGGTGTGGGCAGCTTTACCCTCAATGCGAACGGCAGCTACAGCTTTACCCCGGCCGCGAACTACAACGGGCCGGTACCGGTGATCACYTATGTGCTGACCGATGGCTCAAGCACCGACACCTCGACCCTGACCATCACGGTTGATCCGGTGAACGACAACTTCACCGA
>NZ_JAKEVJ010000201.1:0-593 GCF_022398425.1 Shewanella sp. Isolate7
AGGGCTGACGAAAAATGACTCACAGTTAGCCATGCTATTCAGGGCTGACGAAAAATGACTCACAGTTAGCCATGCTATTCACTTTGGCGAACCTGTTTAAAGTAGACCAGATGTTACGACGACAGCCAAGATCTGTCTGAAATCCGGGAACAGCCTGGAATTAGGTCGAAATTCGGCGTAAAACGGCAGTATGTTGGCCAAAATTGAACACTTAGCGTTCAAAAATCAGGCGGGCCGCTCAAAACCTCGCTCGATACCTAAATTGCAGGACTTGTTCGCAGTTTCCCTAGGCGAGAAAGTCTGCTTGTAACTACTCCGCAAAGCAGGTGCTAACTCACTTTGGGGCAGTTTCGTGCCAGATGTCCGATGTCAATCTGCCCCATTGTTGTCGAGTAGACGACACTTGTTACCAAGTGCCGCCCCTCTAAGAACCGTACGTGCAACTTTCACTGCATACGGCTCAAGCCTCCACTAAGGCATCATTGATACCCAGCAACTTATAACGCAGTCGGGACAGGCTCTTTCCAAGAGTTACGAGCTAGCCTTTTAGATTTTCTCTTCACCAAATATTCTTGGTATTGAGGGTCAAAAGG
>NZ_JAKEVJ010000202.1:0-579 GCF_022398425.1 Shewanella sp. Isolate7
ATGGATATCCTGCTATTGATAGCCTTGCTGGTGCAATTGGTATTTTGGTGGGTGGGACTCTTTGGTGAAGCGAAGCAATTGCAACGACATTTCCAGGCCAATACGGTGAAGAAACGTAATGTGTTATCGATAGTGCGGATGGGAAAAGAGCTGATGCGACGACGAGACAGATACCCAATGTCAGCCGATGACCTACTCCATGCTGCCAGGAAGCTGGCTGAATTATCACTCATTTACGGCTGCTGGGGGGATGAATTATGAGGGGATCCTACAGCGCTCCACGGCGACGTCCTGTCGCCGAGGGCCAAAATCGTGTTTACACTGGGCATCTAAGGAAGATGCGAATAAGTCCCTGATGTGAGATCATAGCTACATAGTAAATCACAGCCATTACCGCCCATGAGCCAACAGTTAACTTTTGCCGATAGTGAGTTTTCCAGCAAGCGCCGCCAGACCCGTAAAGAGATTTTCTTATCTCGGATGGACAACCTATTACCATGGACTCAACTGCTGGAAGTGATTGAGCCCTTTTATCCAAAAGCGGGCAATGGTCGTCGTCCCTATCCACTGGAAACGATG
>NZ_JAKEVJ010000203.1:0-572 GCF_022398425.1 Shewanella sp. Isolate7
CTCTATAATAAAAAGCAGCCTGAACATCATTTTTCAGGCTGCTTTTGATATTGTGTGTGTTCCGATTGATTATTTATTATGCAATAGACTCGTTAATAAACGCTTCCAATTGTGGTTTAGCCAATGCGCCTACTTTAGTTGCCACATTTTTGCCATCTTTGAACACAATCATGGTTGGAATGCCGCGAATACCAAATTGTGCAGGCGTTGCTTGATTGTCGTCCACATTCATTTTAGCAATTTTCACTTTGCCACCCATTTCTTCTGCCAGTTGATCAAGAATTGGAGCAATCATTTTACAAGGACCGCACCATGGTGCCCAAAAATCCAAAACAACTGGCAATTCTGATTTCAATACTTCTGCCTCAAAAGTGGCATCGCTAACGTGTACGATCTTATCGCTCATTTATGTATCCTTTCTTGGGATTAAGTTTGTAGGTGCTGCAAAGATACGGCTTTATGGCGCAGATTTCAAGTAGCCGTATAGAATTATAGTTTTTGAACATTTGTAATATAGCGAAACAAATCACCGTTTCAGGCGGCTTTTAAAAGCGCGTATACCGCAATAATTC
>NZ_JAKEVJ010000204.1:0-571 GCF_022398425.1 Shewanella sp. Isolate7
AAAAATCTTCAATTTATTGCGCTGTCGATTACAGAAAACAAACAAGTGCCCATTACAGGGCTCTTGTCGCAAGCTATAAGCAACAATGTTACTCAAACCATCTATCGACTTGCGCATATCAGTGATGCCGCATATCAAAGTGACATCAAGCCGGGTACTGTTATTAAACATATTGTCCTCCTATAAATCAGAAGAACAATGATGGTGGCTGATAGCTAAAATATGAAGGTGCAGTTTGTCGGACGCTTACCGATATCCCGATAGCCGGTCATCGGTATCCATTCTGTTTTTAAGCTTCTAAAGAAGCGCTCCATCGGGCTGTTGTGTAAGCGTCCGGTGATCCCACCTAGCGTTTAGCAAACTGCCATGGTAGTAGCTGCTCGATATCGACTTCGGGTTTGCTGAGCTGCTCTAGGCTAACCATGACATACTCGAACACATTGAGGTCGTTAGCCTTGGCCGTTTCAATGATGCTGTAGAGGATAGCACTCGCGTTAGCGCCGGTGGCAGTCTGGCTAAACAACCAGTTTTTTCTGCCTATGACGAACGGTTTGATTGCTCGTTCTGCACG
>NZ_JAKEVJ010000205.1:0-562 GCF_022398425.1 Shewanella sp. Isolate7
GCGCTGCGCTGGAATGTTTCACTGTCCTGTTCGAGATGGGAAGGAGTGGTACCAAACCGCTATGGTCGCCAAACATAAACTGTCAAATTGGGAAGCCATTATTAAATCAACTTTAAATCTTATTAAGTGATGAGATGTATTCATCAGTAAGCTTTATCTTATTTCACTTTGCTTCCAAAGTTCTTCAAATGATAGAGTCAAACGAGCAATTATTATCGGTTAGCTGCACATGTTACCATGCTTCCCTTCCACACCCGACCTATCAACGTCCTGGTCTCGAACGGCTCTTTAATGCGGTTAAACCGCAGGGGAAGTCTCATCTTTGGGCGAGTTTCGCGCTTAGATGCTTTCAGCGCTTATCTCTTCCGAACTTAGCTACCCGGCTATGCAACTGGCGTTACAACCGGTACACCAGAGGTTCGTCCACTCCGGTCCTCTCGTACTAGGAGCAGCCCCCGTCAAACTTCCAACGCCCACTGCAGATAGGGACCAAACTGTCTCACGACGTTTTAAACCCAGCTCACGTACCACTTTAAATGGCGAACAGCCATACCCTTGGGAC
>NZ_JAKEVJ010000206.1:0-559 GCF_022398425.1 Shewanella sp. Isolate7
ATGGCGTGAGCAGTAATACGGTCAATGTCAACGTATCGGCAGCAGTCATTACCGCGATTCAAGTGACGCCTTCACCTGTCAGTGTGGCGAAGGGACAAGCTGAGCAGTTAGTGGCGACTGCCACCTACAGTGATGGCACCTCATCCCCGATCACAAGCTCAGTCACCTGGACGCCCGGTGATGCCAATGTGGCCACGGTCACTTCAGCAGGTTTATTGTCYGGTGTTGAAGTGGGTACGACTACAATAACCGCATCAAAAGATGGCGTGAGCAGTAATACGGTCAATGTCAACGTATCGGCAGCAGTCATTACCGCGATTCAAGTGACGCCTTCACCTGTCAGTGTGGCGAAGGGRCAARCTGAGCAGTTAGTGGCGACTGCCACCTACAGTGATGGCACCTCATCCCCGATCACAAGCTCAGTCACCTGGACGCCCGGTGATGCCAATGTGGCCACGGTCACTTCAGCAGGTTTATTGTCTGGTGTTGAAGTGGGTACGACTACAATAACCGCATCAAAAGATGGCGTGAGCAGTAATACGGTCAATGTCAACGTATC
>NZ_JAKEVJ010000207.1:0-557 GCF_022398425.1 Shewanella sp. Isolate7
TATCAGAAATCATGTACCTGCGTCGAATGTTTTTAGCGTAAGCCCAAAAATATTCAATTGGATTTAAATCAGGACTATATACAGGTAAATACAGTAACTTGTGTCCACTTTGCAAAATTAACTGCTTGATTTCTTGCCCTATATGAAAACACGCATTATCCATGATTAACACACTCTTTTTATTGAGTTTAGGCATTTGCCAGTTATAGACGTCATAACATCGTTGCCCAAYCAAAGCATAGCCTTTRGRACGATGTACTGTTTGTAAAAAACYACTTTCATCAATATAAACAAATTGRTAATTSATTTTTYGATAGYRGTGTAGTRCCAAATGATAGGYGTATCTTTGGACAAAATCTTGTTTTGGGTRGCTACATGTCTTTTTTTAAGGAAAGATTTAGTCTTYTCAACGCATAACCGATTGCTGAAGCGGTAACACCTAAACAGGTAGCTCGTTGCTTATGTTCAATGCCATTGYGTTTCCATCTAGTAATGGTCGCTATACTAATACCATTGAAATATGCTTCTTTGCGTATGCTCATGCCACTATTCAATCT
>NZ_JAKEVJ010000208.1:0-539 GCF_022398425.1 Shewanella sp. Isolate7
AATATAGAGAAAGCAGCCTGAAAGGCAATATTTAGGCTGTTTTTTATTGCAACAAATTATATTAAATTTCATGTGGTTAATAAATTTGTCTTAAGTTTTTGTAAAAAAATGTTTTGAAATGCTTGACGGATTTAGGTGTTAAGCGTATAGTTCGGTTCTTCGCTGCTACGGCAGCAAAGAAAAGAAGATAACTGATAAGTTTGACAGATTTTGTTGGATATTACAAGTTATTTTAAGAATCTAAAGCTCTTTAACAGAACAGATTACCGATAAGTGTGAGTGCCTGATGGTCTCACACTGCGACAAAAACAGACAAGATTGTGATTAGTATTTTTTGCTGATTGCTCTTTGTTAGTTTCTTTGAAGCAGACCAGAAGTTATTAAGTTAGAGATTAAACATAAGAGTTTGATCCTGGCTCAGATTGAACGCTGGCGGCATGCTTTACACATGCAAGTCGGACGGCAGCGAGATAGTGCTTGCACTATTGTCGGCGAGTGGCGAACGGGTGAGTAATATATTGGAACGTACCGAGTAGTGG
>NZ_JAKEVJ010000209.1:0-534 GCF_022398425.1 Shewanella sp. Isolate7
GCAGAATCACCAAATGTAACAGGCGTTTCGCCAGCAATTGTTGGTTTTACTGCCAACCAAGTACTGTCTGTTGGCATAGAAGCAGCACCGCTTTCAGTAATTAAATTCTCGTTTGGTGTGCCTTTTTGCACAGCAACATTTTTACCTTTCAATTCTGCCCAACCATTGATGTTTTCTGTACCTTTACCAGCCAATAAAACGGTTTTACCATCAAAATAAGGTTCAGAAAAATCTACTTGTGCTTTACGCGCATCGGTAATAGAAATACCTGAACTCACAATATCTGCTTCGTTTGTGTTCAAACCATTCAACAATACCTCAAATGGACGTGCTTCAAATTTCACATCAAAGCCTTGTTTTTCGCCGATTGCTTTCAACAAATCGCAGTCAAAGCCTTCCACTTGGTCGGTTTCGCTGCGAGCAATGAACGGTTCCTACAAAGCCTCTGAATGCACACGATATACAGGCTTGCCTGAGTTACTAGTAGCAGCGGCAGTTGAAGCAGGAGTGCTTTCGGTAGGTGCAGAGGAAGCT
>NZ_JAKEVJ010000021.1:0-47507 GCF_022398425.1 Shewanella sp. Isolate7
CTTTGGGGGATACGCCTTGCTTCTCCTGTCTAAGCTGGTTTACCCATTTACGCATGGCTGAATTACTGACGCCCATCGCGCTTGCAGCCTCAGTTATGCTGTATCCCTGTTTCGTTACCAGCTGCGCAGCTTCTAATTTGAACTCTGCACTGAATGTCGGTCTTGTGTTCTTCATTTCTACCACCTTTTCTCTGGAAGTGAGTCTATCACTTCGTCTATTCAGGTGGCCAAATTCACTATGCCACTACATACATCAATGAGCGATAACGCAGTAGAAAAATGATACAGACGCTGCCCGCAGGGTTCGTCTCGAGCACGTTCAACTCTTTGTTACTCGGCTTTTATATAGAATAACTATACTTCAAGCCTCATGCCGCGATTTGAACGTGCTCAATTAGAACAAAAATTGTTCTCAAAAGGTCAACAGGCCCTAGGTAATAAAAAAGGCCGTTAAACGACCTTTTTGTAGATGTTGTACGCTTAGTCCGCTTCTTTCAGGGACTGAGTCAGATCAACAATCGCCTTCTTACCGTCACCAAACAACATCAGGGCGTTATCTTTGGCAAACAGCGGATTAGGCAGACCGGCGAAGCCAGGGCTCAGGGAGCGCTTAACGACTACCACAGTGCGCGCCTTGTCGACGTTGAGGATAGGCATGCCATAGATGGGGCTGCCCTTGTCTTCTCGCGCCATAGGGTTGGTCACGTCGTTGGCACCGATGACGATGGCCACATCTGTCTGCTCGAATTGAGGGTTTATCTCATCCATCTCGATCAGCTGTTCATAGGGCACCTCGGCCTCGGCCAGCAGCACGTTCATGTGGCCAGGCATACGACCGGCAACAGGATGAATGGCGTACAGCACCTGGGCGCCGCGCGCCTCCAGCACAGAAGCTAACTCGCGCACCGCATGTTGCGCCTGGGCCATCGCCAGGCCATAGCCTGGAACGATCACCACGCGCTCGGCGGTTTCCAGCAGCATGGCGACCTCTTCCGGCGAGGAGGAAGTTACCTTACCGGCATAGACCTCGTCGGCATCTACCGTCTCGCCACCCTCGGCCATGACGCCAAAGAGCACGTTAAACAGCGAGCGGTTCATCGCCTTACACATGATCTGGGTCAGGATGATCCCCGAGGCGCCAACCAGAGAGCCCGAGACAATCAGTACAGTGTTGCCCGTGATAAAACCTGTGGTCGCCGCCGCAATACCCGAGTAGGAGTTCAGCAGGGCGATAACCACTGGCATGTCGGCGCCGCCGATAGGTACCACCAGGAAGAGACCCAGGAGCAGCGACACGGCTACCAGTGCGTAGATGAAGGTCGGATTGCTCGGCGTGGTGACCACGGCAACCGTCAGTATCAGAGCCGCGATCAGCAGGCTGGCATTGATAAACTTGTTGCCCGGTACCCGAATGGGGTTACCCGAGATCAGCTCCTGCAGCTTAGCGAAGGCCACGAAGGAGCCCGACAGGGTCACCGAGCCGATGAGCACCGTCAGGCCGATGGAGATCAGCGCCACCACATGGGTCGCCGAATCGGGATCCAGGAAGCTTGCCAGGGCGATAAACAGCGAGGCACCGCCACCGAAACCGTTGAGCAGGGCCACCATCTGCGGCATGGCGGTCACCTGGATCTTGGTGGCCATCACGGCACCTATGGCGCCACCCAGCAGGATGCCGGCGATGATCCACTCATAGCTCAAGATGCTCTTATCCAGCAGAGTCACCACTACGGCGATAAACATACCCAGGGCGGACAACTGATTGCCACGCACCGCGGTGCGGGGCTTGGTAAGCCCCTTGATCCCTAAAATAAACAGACTCGCAGCCACAAGGTAGGCGAGATAGATAATCGTCATACTCATGTTGGCTTATTTCCTCTTAAACATGGCGAGCATACGGTTGGTGACCATGTAGCCACCCACAACGTTGATGGTGGCCAGCACCACGGCGATAAAGCCAAGTACATTGACCCAGAGTCCCGCGCCGGAACCGGCGGCGAGCAGGGCACCGACCAGGGAGATCCCCGAGATGGCGTTTGAGCCCGACATTAGTGGGGTGTGTAGGGTCGGCGGCACCTTAGTGATCAGCTCAACCCCAAGGAATACTGCCACCACGAACAGGGTCAGTAGTAATAAGATCTCCATTATTGAGCCTCCTCTGTTGCCGCAAGTGGCGGCAGTGATAACAGGTCACGCAATCTGGCGTTAACCACCTCACCCTGATGGGTCACGACTGTGTCGCGCACAATCTCGTCGTCGAAGTCCAGGTTTAATTGTCCTTCATCGTCGACGATCAGCTTGAGTAGGTTCTCTATGTTGGTGCCATACATCTGGCTAGCGTGGGTTGCCGCGCTGCCAGGTACATTCGATGGCCCGAGTATGGTGACGCCGTTATGGACCACGGTTTCGTCCAGTTGGGTTAGCTCGCAGTTACCGCCGGTTTCGGCGGCAAGGTCGACAATTACCGTGCCCGGCTTCATGGCATCCACCATCTCCTTGGTGATCAGCACGGGCGCCTTACGACCCGGGATGGCCGCCGTGGTGATGACGATATCCTGCTGAGCCAGCACATTGGCCATCGCCTGTTGCTGACGCTTGAGGAAGTCGTCACTCTGTTCGGTGGCGTAGCCACCCTTGGTTTCTGTGTTCTCGGTTTCCAGATCCAGCTCTACCGGCTTGGCGCCCACAGAGAGGATCTGCTCCCTGGCGGCGGGGCGAATATCGTAGGCTTCCACCACGGCGCCCAGGCGCTTGGCGGTGGCACAGGCCTGTAGGCCGGCGACGCCGACACCCATGATGAAGGCGCGGGCGGGCTTGAGTGTGCCGGCGGCCGTCATCATCATGGGGAACATGCGCGGCGCCTCATGGGCGGCCAGCAGCACGGCCTTATAGCCTGCGATGGTGGCCATTGAGGAGAGGATATCCATGCTCTGAGCACGGGTGATCCTGGGGACCAACTCAAGTGCCAGGGTGCTGGTGCCTGTTTTTGCCAGAGCAGTGGCATTTTCCGGTTGTGCCAGGGGATCCATCATGCCGATAAACAGCTGCTGGGGAGTTGCCTTGGCCTTGATCTCCTCGAACTGCTCACCCTTGAGGTTGACCAGGGTGATGATATCGGCGCCGAGTACCTTGTCTCGGTTGGCAATAACGGCACCCGCTTCCTGATAGGCTTGATCGCTAAAGCCAGCAGCGACACCCGCTCCGCTCTCCACGAGTATTTGGAGGTTTTTTTTGATTAACCGAGTCACATTGGCCGGGATCAACGCAACGCGTTTTTCGTCGGCATGGCTCTCTTTAGGTAGACCTAGTTTCACTGAGAAACCTCTTAGTTGGGGACAGACGTCGTTTGAATTCTTGGCTCGCTATTGTGGCGAGTCTGGACTTAGACACAAGCGCGAATTTTTCATAATCAGCGCTGGTTCACTGGTCGGAGCAAAAAGTTTGCGCCAGTCCACAAAATTTCATTTCAAATTCTGTGGTTAAGGGCACAGCTTAAGCAAATATCGCTCACCACTCTCACTTTTGTAGCTCAAATTATGACCTTTGCATATTCCAAAAATGAATTAAAAATTAGATTTTATTCTTTTTTGCTTTTCTATTAAGCCACTAAGCTAGGCTAATTACACTGTTATAGGGCCGTCTTCCATGCTGTTAAAAGAGCTTTCATCACTGGCTTCTCCCCTGTCTGCGACGCAGGTGGATAAGCTTAAGCAACTCACCTCTGAACTCAACGCCGTGCAACTCGCCTGGGTAGGCGGCTACCTGGCGGCTACGGCCGAACTGAGCGGCGTGGCCGGCGAGGTGCAGCAAGCGCCCCAGCAGACCATTACCATTCTCTACGGCAGCCAGACCGGCAACGGCCGTGGCATCGCCAATGAGCTGGCCGATAAGGCGCAGGCCCAGGGCTACAGCGTCAATCTGGTCTCTATGGCCGACTACAAGACGCGTCAGCTGAAACAGGAGACCCTGCTGCTGGCCGTGGTGAGCACCCATGGAGAAGGTGAGGCGCCGGACGATGCCATCGAGCTGCACAAGTTCCTGGCCTCTAAGCGTGCGCCTAAGCTAGATGCTCTCAACTATGCCGTGCTGGCGTTGGGAGATTCCAGCTATGAGTTCTTCTGCCAGACGGGTAAAGATTTCGATCAACGCCTGAGTGCATTGGGTGCAAAGGCGATCGTGCCGCTCACCGAGTGTGACGTGGATTACGAGTCGGCGGCGACTCAGTGGCAAGAGGCTGTGCTGGGCGCGGTCAAACCATTGGTGGGCACCGGCGCGAGCGTGGTCTCTATCGGCAGCGCAAGCACCACGACGACGGGTTCGAGCTTTACTAAACAGAAACCCTACAGCGCCGAGCTCTTGGCGAGTCAGAAGCTGACGGGGCGCGATTCGGATCGCGACGTGCGCCATGTTGAGATAGATCTCGGCGAGTCTGGCCTGAACTATCAGGTCGGTGATGCCCTGGGCGTCTGGTTCAGTAACAGCGATGCCTTAGTTACTGAGATCCTGGAGGGCCTCAAGTTAGACGGCGAGGCAGAGGTCACTCTAGGGGATGCAACCCTGACCCTGAGCGCGGCGCTTAAAGAGAAGCGTGAGCTGACCCAGCTCTATCCTGGTCTGGTACAAAACTGGGCGCAGCTAAGCGGCAATAGTGAGCTGCAGGCGATCAGCGAAGACAGGGAGCAGACCCGTCAATTTATTCTCAAGCATCAGCTGGCCGATCTGGTGGCCAAGTATCCCGTGGACATCAGCGCCTTCCAGCTGGTGGAGCTGCTGCGTCCGATCACCCCAAGACTCTACTCGATCGCCTCGAGCCAGTCTGAGGTGGAGAGCGAGGTACACCTGACCGTGGCGCTGGTGGAAGACGAGCGCGAGTCGGGCACCCGCTTTGGCGGCGCGTCGCACTTCCTGGCAAACGCCCAGGAAGGCGCCGAAGTGAAGGTTTATGTGGAGCCGAATAATCACTTCCGCCTGCCGGAAAATCCGGATACGCCTGTGGTCATGATTGGCCCTGGTACGGGTGTGGCACCGTTTCGCGCCTTCATGCAGGAGCGCGCGGCCCAGGGCGCCCAGGGCGATAGCTGGCTCTTCTTCGGCAATCCGCACTTCGAGCAGGATTTCCTCTATCAGACCGAGTGGCAGCAGTACCTTAAAGACGGCACCCTGACGCGCCTGGATTCGGCCTTTTCGAGAGATCAGGCTCATAAGATCTATGTGCAGCACCGCATCCTGGAGCGCGGCGAGACGCTATGGCAGTGGATCGAGCGCGGTGCCCACCTGTATATCTGTGGCGACGCCGAGCGCATGGCCAAAGATGTGCATCAGGCCCTGGTGACAGTGATCAAGCAGCATGGCGGCAAGAGCGAAGAGCAGGCCGAGGCCCTGCTGGAAAGCCTGCGTAGCGACAAGCGTTATCAGAAAGACGTTTATTAATTGAGACAGGGCGCCAGTCGCCGACAGATTAACTTGCATGGGCAGCGCCGGTGCAAAAACAGGATAGGGCAGTAGCCATGAGCGATCAGAAATTATCAGTAAACGAGTACCTTAAGACCGACAGTAACTACCTGCGCGGCACCATAGAAGAGGGGTTAGATACCTCGCTGACCGGTGCCTTTAACGATGCGGATCAGCAGTTGATCAAGTTCCATGGTTTCTACCAGCAGGACGACCGCGATCTGCGCAACGAGCGTAAGGAGCAGAAGCTAGAGCCCCTCTACAGCTTCATGCTGCGTGCCCGTGTGGCCGGTGGCGTCTGTACCCCCAAGCAGTGGCTGGGGGTGGATAAGATTGCCTCGACCCTGACCAGCTCCAACAGCATTCGTCTGACGACCCGCCAGACCTTTCAGTATCACGGCATCCCTAAGCGTAACCTCAAGACGCTGATCCAGGATCTGGATAGAGAGGCGCTGGACTCTATCGCCGCCTGTGGCGATGTGAACCGTAACGTCATGTGTAACCCTAACCCGGTAGAGTCCAAGCTGCATCAGCAGGCCTACTACTGGGCCAAGAAGCTATCGGACAACTACCTGCCACGCACCAAGGCCTACGCCGAGATCTGGCTGGGCGATGACAAGGTGGCGGTGAGCGAGAGCGAAGAGGTGGAGCCAGTCTATGGCAAGACCTATCTGCCACGTAAATTTAAGATGGCCGTGGCCGTACCGCCCGACAACGACGTAGATGTCTACACCAATGACCTCGGCTTCATCGCCGTGGCCGAAGACGGTGAGCTGGTGGGCTTTAACATGGTGGCCGGTGGCGGCATGGGCTCGACCCATGGCGAGGTCGCGACCTTCCCGCGTTTGGGCGACGACTTTGGCTTCATCAAGGCCGAAGACTGCCTCAAGTTTGCCGAGGCCGTGCTCAAGGTGCAGCGCGATTGGGGTAACCGCTCAGATCGTAAGCAGTCGCGCCTTAAGTACACCATAGTCAAGCATGGTTTTGAGGCCTTCAAGGCAGAAGTGGAACAGCGCGCCGGCGTAAAATTCGAACCTAAGCGAGAGGTGGTGATCGGCGATCGCGGCGATCGTTATGGCTGGATCAAGGGCGTGGATAACCACTGGCACCTGACCCTGTTTATCGAGGGCGGCCGCATCAAGGATCTGCCGGGACAACCGCTGCAGACAGGCCTGCGAGAGATAGCCCAGGTACACAAGGGTGATTTCCGCATGACCGCCAACCAGAACATCATCATCGCCGGTGTGGCCGAAGAGGATAAGGCGCAGATCGAGGCGATCGCCCGCAGTCATGGCCTCATGGGTAAGTTGATCAGCCCGACTCGTGGTCACTCCATTGCCTGTGTGGCGCTGCCAACCTGTGCCCTGGCGATGGCCGAGGCCGAGCGTTACTTCCCAGACTTCATGACCAAGGTAGAGGCGCTGCAGGAGAAACATGGCTTCCTGGAGCAGCCGATAGTGATCCGTATGACGGGCTGTCCTAACGGTTGTGCGCGCCCCTTCGCCGCCGAAATTGGCCTGGTGGGTAAGGCGCCCGGACGCTACAACCTCTACCTGGGCGCGAGTTTCGAGGGGACACGCCTGAACAAGCTCTACCGCGAAAACATTCAGGAAGCCGAGATACTGGCGGCACTGGATGAACTGTTTGCCCGCTACGTCAAAGAGCGTGAAGCTGGCGAAACCTTTGGTAACTTCACCGTGCGTGTCGGCGTGGTGAAGGCGGTTATCGATGCCGCTAAGGATTTCCATGGATAATTCAGTGATCTCTGCCCAGGCGCTAAAGGCTCTACTGAGCGCGCCTAAGGTTGAGCAAGATGCAGAGCTGGCCAGAGTCAACGCCTTCCTAGCCGGACTCACGCCTGCCGAGCGGGTGGTCTGGGGCCTGGCCTATCTGCCGGGCACCCATGCGCTCTCGTCAAGCTTCGGTATTCAGGGCGCCGTGATGCTGCATCTGGTGACCCAGGTACAGCAGGACATTCCGGTGATCCTCACAGACACGGGTTACCTGTTTCCCGAAACCTATCAGTTTATCGACGAGCTGACCGAGCGGCTGAAGCTTAACCTCAAGGTGTACCGCGCCCCCATGACCAGTGCCTGGCAGGAGGCCCGTTTCGGTCGCCTGTGGGAGCAGGGGCTGGATGGCCTGGAGCAATACAATCGTCTCAACAAGGTGGTCCCCATGCAGACGGCGCTCAAGGAGCTAGAGGTAGGCACCTGGTTCGCGGGCCTGCGCCGCGCCCAGTCCAGCACTCGCGAGGAACTGCCGATTCTGGCGATCCATGGCGATCGCTACAAGCTGCTGCCTATTCTGGAGTGGAGCAACAAGGATGTGCACGAGTATCTCACTAAGCACGACCTGCCTTATCATCCCCTATGGGAGCAGGGCTATGTGTCGGTGGGGGATACCCATTCCAGTCGCCCATTGGAGCTGGGGATGACCGAAGAGGAGACCCGCTTCAACGGCCTCAAGCGCGAGTGTGGCCTGCACTATGAGATCTAAGGATTGGTGAAACAGGAGGCTTTATGAGATATAAAGCCTCTAGCATGCTGATTCATTAGTACTTTCTTCTGATTTGTGTGCTTTTTTGCACTTCTTTTGCACACAGTTATGCACAGGTCAGAAATTTGAACTATAGTGGTAAGTTCCCGTAGATGGTTTTGGATTGTTGTCTGTATCGGAGCCGATTTGGATCCAGTCGCTTTTCTTCCTCTTTTAAGCGACGGGCAGAGCCGCCGACAAGATCGAAACCCAACTCGCTTGGCGAGAGCTAGATGTTTGATTGGTCTGCTGGCGCATGCTAATTAATAGCCATAGGCCCTGGATAGTCTGCTGCGGCTATCCAGGGATCCCCCCGATAATCTTATTTCCCTTTTTATTCATCCATATAGTAATATCGACGCCATTCTTTTCTTACGTGCTGCCAGCTTGGGATAGGCCCGACTGCCCGCGCGATTTAACAGGGAGTTTATTGAATGAAGAAGGCATTAGTGGCGGTGGCAATCCTTGCCGTAGGCGCAGGGGGCTACTGGGCGATGCAGCAGGCGCCTAAGTCCGTAGATAATCAGGTATTGGCCTATGTGCCAGCCGATACACCGTTGTTTTCAGCACAGTTTGAGCCTTTTCCCATAAAGGATTATATCGACGCCCTCCCCGAGGCGCAGAAGCAATACCCTGCTGAGATGAAGACACTGCTGTCTGAGGACGACGATCCCAGGGCCCAGTTTATCTTCCGTGTATTGGAGCGTTACTTCGACGCCTCGAAAGATGGCCAGCAGCTAGTCGATACCTTTGGCCTGCCCGAGAAAATCACCAGTTATTTCTATACCCTGGGCGTGTTGCCGGTGATCAAGCTGGATATCGCTAATCCTCAACACTTCTGGGCGGTACTGGATAAGGCCGAGGCCGATAGCGGATTGACGCACACGGCCAAGCAGCTTGGCGAGGTCAAGTACCGTGCCTATCGTCTCACCGACGAGGGCGAGAACGAGCGCGTTGATCTGGTGTTTGCCATCGACAAGGGCATGCTGACCTTGACCCTGGAAACCAGCTTTCTCGAGCCTGAATTGCTAGAAACCGCACTGGGGCTTAAGCCGGTACAAGACTCGCTGGCCAAGGCCGGCACGGTCGATGAGATCATCAAGAAACACGGTTTTAAAAAGGACAGCGTCAGCTATATCAATCATCAGGAGTTAGTTAAGGCGATCACCACCCTGGACGGTAACCAGATGGCGCGTCAGCTGACCCAGATCTTTAAGCTTATCCATGACGATCCCTTCGTTGAGCTACGCTCTCAGGCCTGTCAGAGCGAGCTGGCCGGCATCGCCGCCAACTGGCCACGTACTATCATCGGTTATACGGATTTTGAGGTGAAGAATAAGCGGGCTAAGATAGGCTTTAGCACGGTTATCGAGAGCAACAACCAGGTGATCCTCGGCGCCCTGAGTCAGATGCGCGGCTTTATTCCGGCCCATACCAAGACGATCGATACGGGTGTGTTCTCTATGGCGCTGGGTATCGATGTGAATCAGTTTGTGCCTAGCATCTCTAAGATCTGGGACGACCTGCTCACCCCAAGCTATCAGTGCGAGCCGCTGGCGCAGCTACAGGGGGAGATGGAAGGGCAGAGCCCGGCGATGCTGGGTATGTTTACCGGTATGGCCAACGGCGTGAAAGGGGTCTCCTTCTCGCTGCTCGATTATGCCCTAGAGCAAGACACGCAGCAGATCTCCCTTAAGGATCTCGATGCTATCACGACCCTGACGGCGGACGACCCGGCCACCCTGTTTAACATGGTGAAGCCGTTTGCCCCCGAGCTGGCCAATGTCAATCTGCCTAGCGACGGTAGCACGGTCGATCTCGGCGCCGCGCTGCACCTGCCGCCATCCCTCGGGGTGCGGGCGCAGATGGCACTGAAGGGACAGCACCTGACCATCTACACAGGCGAGAAGAGCAAGGCGATCGCCGATGCACTCGCGGGCGAAGCGCCGAGCGCTAACGGTCTTGTCTCTATGACAGCCGATTACGCCAAGCTGTTCACCCCAGCCATGAACCTGATGGCCATGAGCGGCGAGCCTATTCCTGAGGAGCTGGAGGCGCTGAAAGACTATCGCACTCAGCTCAAGGTGGAGATGGATATCAATGCTAAGGGGATCGTCATCGACAGCCTGGTAGAGACCCGCAACGACTAAGCATATTCATCGTCGCAAATAAGTCATAGCAAATAAAAAGCCCCGAGGCCTGAGCGCACGGGGCTTTTTTATGGCTAACTTTTAACTTATTCGGCCTTGGCGATGCCTAACTCAGCCAGGTTGGCGGCAATATCTTCGGCGGCCGTCTTAGGATGAATGTCTTCATCGATTTTCAATATGGTGCCATCCTCGCCTATGTAGAAGGTCACTCGGCTGGCGACCCGCACCAGGTTGAGTACGTCATAGGCCTTGGCGGTCTCCTTGGTGGGATCGCTGAGCATAGGGAAATCGGCTTTCTGCTCCTTGGCAAATTTCTGGTTGTCTTCCAGATCATCGACACTGGCCATCATGTAGACGGCCTTGTACTGACGGATAAGACTGCCTTTCTCTACCAGCGACTTGCACTCCAAGGTGCAGCCTCGGGTGTTGGCCATGGGATACCAGGCTAAGACCAGGGTTTGTTTGCCCAGGTAGTCGCTGAGCTGATAATAGTGGCCGTCGGTGGCCTGAAGCCTGAAATCTGGGGCCTTGTCGCCCACCTTGAGGTCGGTGGCATTGGCCTGCGCGGCAATGATCAGGCTCAGGCCGAGCAGGAGTCTGGTAACTAACTTATTCATGAGTGTTCCTTTCTGCGTTGCTAGGGTTATTTATAGCTTGTGTTTGCCCGCTCGCGCCGGGCGCAAACAGGCTGATGAGGTTTTCCCAGTAGACGGTCTCATCCAGCGGCTGCTCGATATCGGGCTGGGTCGGCACGCCCGACAGGGCTTTTCCCGTGGCGTCATATACCTGAGTGCTACTGAAACTTACCCGAATGGCGCTGTTGGGCAGGGTGATCTGCTGCTGTCTGCCATACTCGCCCCGTGTCGGCTCGCCCACCACTAAGGTGTCGGGCCAGGACTTGGCGAAGTGGGCAATCCACTGGCACTGCTGGCGGCAGTTGGGGCCGATGAGTAGCATTAACTTACCCCGTTTGGCGCGGGGCAGGTGCGGCCAGGGTAAGCTGTCCTGATGCCAAAACTTGGCCTGCCAGGGGCTGAAGCCCGGCTCTTCTTGGGGCAATTGCGAGCGCAGCAGATCCAGCTGCAATTGCTCTGCCTGACTCAGGTCGGCGGGCGGTAGGAAGCCTAAGGGTTTTAGATAGTCACCGCGAAGGTTCGGCCCCTTCTTGTAGCGGGCCACCGCCTGTAGCGAGTCTGGCCAGGCAGCTAGCAGCGGCGGCCTGATATCCGGGCTGAATGCCTGCGCCAGCAGGTGCAGCAGTGCATCGCCTGTCCCATGGGCCTGGCGTAGATCCAATATGGTAATAGGGCTTGTCAGCGAGCGCTTGAGGCGTCGACCCAGGGGGCTGTCAGCGGAGAAGCCTGACAGGTCGTAGAGGCCGAATACCCCCTGGATATCGACACTTGCCTGGTCGCCCGGCTCACTGTTGCTCAGGGTCTGGGGCGGCTTGCTGGTCAGCGTCAGGCTAAGCTGGCGGCCGTTGCCCTGTTCATCGCTGAGAGTGAGGCGGCAGTGCTTTCTGGCGACTAGGCCTATCTCGCGTCTGAGCATGGCGATCATTGAAAGGTGTCTCGCCTGTTCACTGGCGGTATCGGCCAGGCTGGGGGGGAGAAAGTGTCGGGCGGCGTCTATCCACAGCGCGATGGGCAGGCCATCGATATGGGTGACGAAGGGCGCTTCGCTGTCCAGAGGGCGGTTGTTAGCGGATAGTGCCAGCCATCTATCTTCTAGCTTGCGCAGCTTGATCGGCAGATAGGCTTGGGTAGTCACGCCGTCGAGCCTGGCACTGGGATCGTCGATCGTCGTCAGTATCTTCAGCAGTTGCTGGGCAAACAGCTGGCGTTCACCGCCGAGTGGTAACTGACTCCTCGCCTGATTAACCTGGTTTTCCAGTTGCAGCAAACGCTCGGGGGAGGCCGCCCCGCTGGCCGAGTATTGCGCCAAATGCTCTTGCAGGTAGTTAAGATCCGAGTGCATCTCCCGCGCCGAGAGTTGTGGCTTGGGCGGCTCTTCGCGCAGAGCGATCACCGTCAGCTGTATACAGCTCAGGGCCATGATGAGGCCGAAGCCATTGATGATGCTCTGGTGTCCGAATTTCATTCCACTTCCTAATGCGACAGACGGCCAAGGCGTTAGAGAATGTCGTTTATCGCGAAGCCGATGCCGATACGCTGGGTATGGGCATTATAGTCGATGAGACTCTCGCCATAGCCGTTAAAATACTGCGTGTAGAGACGCAGGTTGCCCATGATGGGATAGCTCCAGGTAAACTCGACGGCGCCGCGATTCGGGCTCTCCAAGTTGTTGCGCAGCATCAGTGAGAATCTATGTTTATCAACTCCATAGACGCCGATGAGTTCGAAGTTGCCCATGTAATCCAAGATGTCCGGATTATCATCACCTCTGGGTGAGTCGGGCGTCTCTTTCTCATCTTCCGGAATGCGCCACCATACCTTGCCCGCGAGGGCAAAGGGGCCGCTATCGAACACCATGGTGCCATAGATACGGTTCCAGCTACGGGAGAGATCACCTGACTTGCCGTTGGATTGGTGCACGGCGCCCACCCCCCAGAAGGAGTTGGTCAGGGGGCCTATCTGCCAGTCGTTGTTAAACAGCATGAAGATCTCAGGTTCATGGTTGGTTTCGCGAAACGGCGAGGAGATATCCTTGTTGTATACCTGCCAATAGGACTGGTTGGTGTAGGCGAAAAACAGGTGGCCGTTGTCGCCGAAGACGTTATACATCAGAGGAAACTTAAAGCTTATCTGGAACTTGGCTTCCAGATTATCGATTTCCGAATTCTGCTCGTCTAGCTTGTCGGCAAAGGGCGCCATATTTGGAGAGCTGTTGTAGGTCACGGGCAGAATATAGTTGACCTTGTGAGGCGTGATCACGAAGGGCCTCTCAGAGGTGGCCAGCTCATCCTCAACACGCTGGTCGAGCAGTGAACCATCCGCTTTGGTTTTCTCCTCTGCCGTGGGCTCGGCGCCGAGGCAGGTCACAGGCAGTGAGCATAGGCCGAATAGGGTCAGCCATTTAAGGTATTGGGTGGTTTGCATCCTTGTTTCCTCTCGTGTCGCAAGCTTAGCGCGTCGTCTCCAAATCTAGCCTATGTTTTAACATTTGAGTCCGCCGCGTGCACCTATTTTAATTCTGTCTATTTGATTTGCTTAATTAAAAAACGGGTCAACCCTGTTAATAACCAAAAGGAATAAAACCTAATTAATTTCTATTTTTTAAGGAATAAGAATGACGCTATATTAACCTCATCACTATTGTATGAGATGCGGATATGGAACTAATTACTCTACCCGGGCAGCAGGCACAGGGCAAAGTCTGGCTTGTGGGCGCAGGCCCAGGCGACATTGAGCTATTAACGCTCAAGGCCTACCGCATCTTAAAGAAGGCCGACGTGGTCTTGTTCGATGCCTTGGTGAGTGAGGAGATCTTGGCGCTTGCGCCCAAGGACGCCGAGCTGATCGCCGTGGGTAAGCGCGCCGGTAAACACAGCGCCGCCCAGGAGGAGATCAACCAGCTGTTGGTGACCAAGGCCTATACCCGCAAGCATGTGGTGCGCCTCAAGGGGGGCGACCCCTTCATCTTCGGCCGTGGCGGCGAAGAGCTGGAGACGCTCGTCGAGGCCGGGGTTGAGTTCGAGGTGGTGCCAGGCATCACGGCGGCCAGCGGCACCTCTGCCTATGCCGGTATTCCTTTGACCCATAGGGATCATGCCCAGGGGGTCACCTTCATCACGGGTCACTGCAAGCTTGAGAGCCGTCCCATGGACTGGCAGGCCTATGCCAACAGCGCCAATACCCTGGTGGTCTATATGGGGATCCTCAATGCGGGCAGCATCCAAGATGGGCTGATCTCGGCCGGGCGCTCGCCCAACACGCCGGTGGCAATCGTCTCTAAGGCGACCACGGCGGCGCAGCAGCGTTTCATCGGTACCTTAGGTGAGCTGGCCGAACTGGCGGCGGACCCGGCGCTGGAGATGCCCGCCCTGATGATTATTGGTGAAGTGGTTGGCCTGGCCGATAGCCTGCACTGGTTTAACCCGCAAACCAGCCCTAAGACCCTGGATGCGACGGTAAAGCAGTCGCTGGGTCAGTAATCTACTTTCTAGTAATCTATCTTAAAGTCTTTCTTGAATAGTGCCTGCAGCGCGCGGGCGTATTCTTCATCTGCCTTGGGGCGCACCAGCTGCGCCAACTCGTCGCCGGTCGGCGTCAGTCGATAATAGCTAAACACCAGATGGCCGTGCTTAGGCGTCAGCGTCATCCGCTTGCCCGACAGGGTAAAGCTGATGGGATTCTTGGCGTTGAGCTGGCCGGTCTCAAATTCGCTTCTGTGTAACAGGCCAGCATCCACCAGGGTGAGCACAGAGGAGTAGGGCAGGCCAAATTGCGACAGGGCGATCTGGGTGGTATCCGTCTTGCGAAACAGCTGACCTATGCCGCCGGCGTGGCGAAAGCCGATCACCAGCTTGAGCTTAGATTCGTTGTTGAAGGTCACCGCCATGCCCAGCGCCTTCTCGAACATCTGCGCCTCTTTGTGGGTCAGCTGCTTAAGTGTGGCCAGACTCCTGAGGCTAAAGCTGCCGGGACTGGTGATCTCATTGGCCAGAATGCGTCCCCACAGCGCCTGCATGTTGCGGTTGTGGATCTGTTCTGCCAGCTGAAAGAACTGATGGATCCAGTCGGGATCGAGATCCGCCCCGGTGACGTCCGACGGCGTGTGGGAGAGGGCGATGGCGTAGACGTTTTCCAGGTTGGCCTGATAGCGACTGGCGAGCTTGCGCAGGCGATGGTCGGAGCGTTCGGCTACCGAGGCCTGGGAGGGGCGATAATTCTCATCGCTGCCCAGGCCGATCAGGTGCCCAAGCTGCAGGGCCTTGCGGCGGGCAGATACGTCGGGTTGGTTCGACCCTGAGTTAGATAGCTTAACAATTTCGGCCATAATCTTTTCTTGTGAATAGTCTTATCTTAGGTTGCCCTATTGTCAGATTCTATCTGAATTTCGCCGCAGACGCCTAGCTTAAGCGTTGGCCGGCCAGTTAACGTGCTTATCCTGGGCCGGATGGCGCGGAATATTAAGGGCCAGCATCAGGGAGCAGAGGGCGAAGCCTGCACCGATAAAGAAGACCCACTTGTTGGAATAGAGCCAGAGCATCCCCAACAGCGCTGGGATCACCACGGCCGCAATATGGTTGATGGTGAAGCTGACCGACATGGTGGCGGCGATATCCTTAGGCTCGGCGATCTTCTGAAAATAGGTCTTGATGGCGATGGCCATGGCAAACAGCAGATGGTCCAGCACATAGAGCACGGCCGCCATCTCGGCCTGCTGCACGAAGGCGTAGCTGGTGAAGATCACTATCAGGCCGACATACTCTATCATCAGGGCATTGCGCTCGCCGATGCGGCCGATAAAGCGGCCGATGGCGGGGGCGAACAGCAGGTTGACCACATAGTTAATCAGAAACAGGGCGGTGATCTGACTGACGCTATAGCCAAACTTTTCCACCATCATGAAGCCAGCAAACACCATGAAGATCTGCCGCCGCGCGCCGGAGAAGAAGGTAAGCAGATAGTAGAGCCAGTAGCGTCGTCTGAGGATCACCTTCTTGTGCTGCACCTCTCCCTGGGGAAACTGGGGGAAGTAGAGGGTCAGGGCGACCACCATCAGCAGCCCGAGTCCGCCTATGATGGCGTACATCCACTGATAATCCAGATGCAGATAGGTCATCACAATCCAGATGCTGCCGTAGCCGGTGAGGGCGGCGGCCGATCGCCAGGCCAGCGTCTTGCCTAAGAAGCCTGCGGTCTCACCCTTGTCGACCCATTGCAGGGTGAGGGACTGATTGATGGTCTCATAGTAGTGAAAGCCCACCGACATCAATACTGTTGTCAGATAGAGCCCCAGTGCCTGGGGGAAGAAGCCTGTGATGCCCACCCCTATGGTCAGCAGCGCCAAGGAAACCAAGGCGAAGGTCTGTTCCCTGAGCAAGAGCAGAATGAAGATGGCGGTAAAGGCCAGAAACCCGGGAATCTCACGCAAGCTCTGCAATATGCCAATCTCGGCGCCGGTAAAGCTGGCCCGCTCGATGACAAAGTTATTCAGCAGCACCTGCCACACAGAAAATACCAAGGACATCACGAAGGTCATGAGTAGTAAGAGGGTCTGCGGGTTCTTTTTTAACATTCCATTGAATTCCTGTCTCTGTGGGGAAACTAGTCTACCCCATCGCCTGGATGCTACAAACTGGTTTCAATCTTTGCTTCCCTAGCACGCTTTGTCATCGATTTGTTATTAACAAACGTAAATACTAATGCAAATAATTCTCATTTGAAATATTGTGCCCGCAATTTAATGGGGGATGTTGATTAATCAACATGGAGAGAAGATGACACTGAAACTGACTACCTTAGGGATAGCTATCGCCAGCTTGCTGGCGGGCAATGCCTATGCCGACACTCAAACGAATAGCACAGCTAACGCCACCAGCCTAGCCGAGTCTATCGTCAGGCAGGAACAGGCGCTTAATCAGCTGAAACAGGAGCTGGCACAGCTCAAGGCACAGCAGACCGAGAAGCAGTATGACCAGCAAGCCTTGAACCAGACGGTGCAGCAGCAGGTGAGCCAGGAGGCCGCAAACAGCCCTTGGCGCCGCTTCAAGTTTGAGTCCTATGGCAGCATGAACTACACCAGCGACGAGTATTTCGACAACGTACAGGACACCACGCCCGAGCGTCGCGGCCGTCTGGATCTCGAGCGGATCGTCACCGAATTTGGCTATCAGTTCAACGACGAGTGGGACATGGAGGTGGAGATAGAGTATGAACATGGCGGCACAGGTGCCGCGCTGGAATACGACGGCTTCGACGAGTTTGGCGAGTTTGAATCTGAAGTCGAGGCCGGCGGCGAAGTGATGATCGAGAAGGCGCAGATCAGGTATCGCCCCTCTAAGGCCTTCGGCGTCAAGTTCGGTAACATACATCTGCCCGTGGGCCTCTCCAGCGTGCTGCACAAGCCTAACCAGTATCTGACCGTGCTGCGTCATCGCAGCGAGGCCGCCTTGCTACCCGCGGTGTGGAACGAGACGGGTATCGGTATCTTCGGTGAGCTCGGGGACTTCCACTATCAGGCCCAGGTGGTTAGTGGCCTCAACTCAGAGTATTTCCGCACCTATGACTGGATAGCCTCCGGCCATCAGAAGCGCTTCGAACATATCAATGCCGACGATCTGGCCTATGTGCTGCGCCTGGATTACGGCAGCTTCAAGCAGCCTGGGCTGGCGCTGGGCGCCGCCTATTACTATGGCAATACCAGTGGCAATCGCCACAAGAGCAACAAGCTGGCGGGTGATGGCAGCGTGAGCCTGCTGGCGCTCTCAGGTGCCTATGTCGACGGCCCATGGATCTTGCGGGGGCAATACCTGCAGGGCACCCTGGATGACGCCGATGCGATCACTCAGGCCAACAAGACCACTCCAGGCCTCAAGCCGGGTAACTTTGCCCAGCTGGGCAGCAAGGCCGAGTCCTTCTTCGTCGAGGCGGGGCTGGATCTCAACCACTTCTTCGCCCTGCCGCTGACGGTATTTGCCAACCTGGATTACGCCAATCCGCTCAGTGAGGTGGAAACCGGCACGGCCACCAAGCGCTATGAAAACACCTGGACCAGCGTCGGTGTCAACTACTCGCCCATCCCTGAGCTGGTGATTAAGGCCGAGGGCGGCCTGCATCAGGTGGCGGTGGCCGCCATCCCGGATACTCATTTCTTTGCCCTGGGCGTGGGTTACCAATTCTCGCTCTAACGGATGACAACTTTGATTTTTATGGAGAGACAGATGAAACAATTTAAATATGGCGCGATCGCATTGGCACTCATTTCTGGTTTGGCCGCCTGTGGCGGTTCAGGCAGCGACGAGGGCAAGGTAGTGGTGCCCGAGACAGGCTTTAGATTCGATGCGAACGCCCTGATCATCAATCTGAGTGACGAGGTGATCGTCAAGGGTTACAGCACCTTAGCCGATCGCGGCGAAGCCTTGCTACAGGCGACCCAGACCCTGGTGGCGACGCCAACCCAGGCAAACCTTGAAGCGGCGCAGTCTGCCTGGAAGGCCGCCCGTCAGCCTTGGGAGCAGGGGGAGTCACACATCTTCGGTCCGGTAGATTCTCTGGGCATCGACCCCCACCTGGATAGCTGGCCACTGAACACCACAGATCTTAAGACTGTGCTGATTAATAGCAGCGGCTTCGACGCCGAGACCATCAAGGGCTGGAACGATGACGTGCAGGGTTTCCACACCATGGAGTTTCTGCTCTTCGGTGACGGCATTAACGACAATCTTAAGCAGATCGACGAGCTGACCGCCAGCGAGCGCGACTACCTCATGGGACTGGCCGAGGTGTTCCGTGACTACACCAAGCAGCTGGCCGATGCCTGGCAGGTGAGCCATGACGGCCAGGGTGGTAAGCCCTATGGCGAACTGCTGAAGTCACCGGGCGTCGATGGCAACACCTTCTATAGCTCGCAAGTCGGCGTGTTAGAGGAGCTGATCCAGGGGATGATAGGTATCGTCGATGAGGTGGGTAACGGCAAGATTGCCGATCCCTTCGGTAGTGCACTGGCCAATGCCGACACCTCTAAGGTGGAATCGCAATATTCGTGGAACTCGCTGACCGACTTTAGCGACAACATCATAGGGGTGCGCAACGTCTATCAGGGTGAGTTCACCGGCGAGGCTGACAAGCAGGGGATCATCGATTTCGTGCGCGCCGCCGACGCCGAGCTGGCCAGCCGTGTCGCGGCAGAGATCGACAGCGCCATCTTGCAGATCCGCGCCATCGAGGGCTCGGATAATATGCCTTTCCGTCAGGCGATAAAGGATGAGGCAGGCCGTGCGCGTGTCCAGAAGGCGGTCGACGCCCTGGCCACCCTACAGGCCAGCCTGGAAAATCAGGTGCTGCCGCTACTCAAGGAGTGGAAGGTATAGGGCCAGCATAAAAGAGAGCTAAGGCTCTCTTTTTATTGCCCGTTTAACCCTATAAAAATCAAGGCTAATGGCAAGAGAGCGATTTAGCCCGACCCTAATAAAGTGTGAAAAGATGATGAATAGCTTAATGAAACCCTCCGCCCTGCTGGCGGCCTTGACCCTGGCTCAGACCCTGGCGCTAAGTGGCTGCGGTGGCTCGGGGGATGAGATAGAAGCGCCCGCGCCCGAGAAAGTTTATCCAGATTATACCCAGGTGACTGCCCTGGGCGGCGACACCACCACCTTCGATGCCTCGAGTTCTGGCCATGGTTACTCCACCCCGGCGGTAAACCTGAGTGAGGCCCAGCTCGCCCAGCATCTCAGTGGCGATCTGAACTTTGAGACCGCCTTTACCACGGCGCCAAACGAGGAGCATCCCGAACTCGACGGCCTGGGACCCGTGTTCAATAACGCCGACTGTAACTCCTGCCATCAGCGCGACGGCCGTAACTCGACGCCCATAGTGCCTGCAGGGCAAGCGCGCATCAAACTGGGCTCCGAGGCGGGGATCTTCCTGCGTATCAGCAAGGCGCCAGACCAGGCCTGCCTGGAGCCTAGCGCCGAGAACAACTACTGTGCGCCGATCCCTGTGCCTAACTTTGGAACTCAGCTGTTTCACCGCGGCGTCCTCAAGGCCAGAGAAGACTGGCAGCAGAACCTCTTTGGTGGCCAGGCCGATGTCTACCTCTCCTTTGAGCAGAAGAAGGTGACCTATCCCGACGGCACAGAGGTGACGCTGAAGAAGCCGCTGTTTACCGTGGAAAACCCATTCGATGCACCGGGCGAGAGCCTCAATAGCAGCAATGTGACCTCGGAGCTGCTGCAGAGTGATGTGCAGATGGGCTGGCGCAATGGCATGCCGGTGTTTGGGCTTGGGCTGCTGGAGGCGATCCCCGAGGCGAGTATTATGGCGCTGGTGGATGAAAACGATGCCGATGGCGATGGCATCTCGGGGCGGGCAAACTTGGTATTCGACGCCGTTAAGGCGCAGCGCGGCGACAGCCATCCTGTCTCTCTGGGGCGTTTCGGCTGGAAGGCCAACACCCCCAGCGTGCGGGTACAGTCTCTGGGGGCGCTGCGCGGTGACATAGGGATCACTAACCCTCTATTTCCCGAGGAGAGCATAGCGGGCACCAGTATGCATGACAGCTATCTTGCCCGCACAGGGTTCGTCGATACCGGCAGCGGCGTCGACGGTGAGCCAGAGGCGAGCGCCGAGTTCAGCGATGATGTGGTCTTCTACGCCGAGACCCTGGCGGTACCGGCCAGGCGTCAGGTGGATGACGCCAAGGTGAGGGAGGGCGCGCGTCTGTTCGAGCAGGTCAACTGCAGCGGCTGTCATCAGCCCAAGTTTGTGACCAAGAGCAGCGGCGAGATCGGCGGCCTGCCTATGATAGCAGCGCTGAAGGGGCAGACCATCTATCCCTTCAGCGACATGTTGCTCCATGACATGGGCGAAGGCCTGAGCGACGGTCGCCCTGACTTCCTGGCCAGCGGCAGCGAGTGGCGCACCCGGCCGTTATGGGGCATAGGCCTGACCCAGACGGTCAATCCCCAGGCGGGATTCCTCCACGATGGCCGTGCGGCGAGTGTCGAGGAGGCGATCCTCTGGCACGGCGGTGAGGCCCAGGCGAGCACAGACAAGTTCATGGCCCTGACTCAGGCGGAGCGGGCACAACTGCTGGCGTTCGTCATGTCCCTCTAAGGGAGTGTTGAGAGGATAAAAGCGCGGCCTAGGCTGCGCTTTTTTATGATGAAATGTATTCTGAGGGCAATTTGTGAAGTCGGTAAACTTAAGCCGGATTTTGCCCTTAGTCCTCGTGATCTGTTTCAATTAAATATTGCCCGATTTCCCCTATCATGATGCTATAGCAAGAGATAAGTCGATTTAGGGGCCTACGTGAGCAAAATATTAATCATTTTTTCCAGTGTGCATGGGCAGACCCGTAAGCTGTGCGATTTCATGCAGCGCGAGCTCGAGGCGCTGGAACATAGCGTCACCTGTGCCAGCATAGATAACCCGCCCCCGCTTGAGGGTTTCGATAAGATAGTCCTGGGCGCCAGCATTCGCCACGGCAAGCATAACCCCAGGGTGTACGACTTCATTAGCCAGAACCTCGCACTGTTGCAGGAAAAGGCCAGTACTTTCTTCTCTGTGAGCCTGGTGGCGCGCAAGTCCGCCAAGAATACCCCGGAGACAAACCCTTACATGCAGGCGTTTCTGGCCAAGTCGCCCTGGCAGCCTAAGCTGCTGGCGGTGTTTGGCGGCAATCTGGATTATCAGGGTTACAATGCCCTGGATCGCAACATCATACGCTTCATCATGTGGATCACTAAGGGGCCGACGGCGCCGGATACCAAGGTAGAGTATACCGATTGGGATAAGGTGAAAGACTATGCGCGGCAGGTCGCCGCGCTCTAGCGAGGCTTAGGAACAAGACAGATCATGGGGTTCATGGCGTGAGCCATTTCGAGGGGAGAGCAAGATGAAGACACTGACCAAGCTGCGCGAGGTGCTGGAGACCTATCAGCATCTGTTTGTCATCCTGTTGACCCTGTTTCTGGTGAGCACCAGCGGCTGGCTCATGATGGGGCGCGCCCTGCGGGCCAACGCCTCGGTCTGGGATATTCTGCATGTCTACCTGGGGCTGCTTGCCGGGATCTTCTCGGTAACCATGTTGCTAATTAATATGATGCGTGGCCAGTGGCGGCAGTATTTTCCCTATCTGGTGGGCGACTTCACTCAGCTGAGTAACGATGTGTGTGGCCTGATGCGCGGTAAGTTACCCCTGGCCGGTGGCCGCGGTCTGTTTAGCGTGGTCGAAGGCATAGGTATGCTGCTGTTTGTGGCTGTGTCCTTGACCGGACTGATGTGGTTTCTCACCCAGGGCAGCAGTGAGGCGCTTAATTGGCGCAGTTATCATCATAGTCTGGCCCATGGTTTCATCGTCTTCATGGTGATCCACGCGCTGTTTGCCATCTCCCACCTGCTGGACTTCATTCGCCGCTAGCATAGGCTAATTCGCTAAGGCTTAACAGAGTACGTTAATGTGAATTTAAAATAGAAAAGCGCGGCCATGGCCGCGCTTTTTCGTGGGTGTCATTTAGGCGTCCGGCTGGGGTGACTTGGCGTCTTCAGTCCGCGCTTTTGATGATTTTAGGGGCACGGGCTCATGGTGTAGCAGGCTGAGTAGCAGACCACCTATAATGACGGCGATACTGATCGAGACCAGGCGCACCAGCTGGGCATAGAGGGCATCTGACCCTAAATGAGTGATGATCTGATATACCAGCACCACGAAGTTGGTGAACAGCAGCTGATAGATAGAGAGGGGGCAGGATCGCCTGATGGCAAAGCAGGCCAGCTGCAGGCCGCAGAAGATCGCCATCCCCAACACCACCCAGGTCGGCAGGCCGAAGGTGAAGGTCAGCATCACGGGGAAGGTGAAGAGAATACCTACGGCCGTGGTGATCAGCCTGTTTTGCTTGAAGCTCTTGTGATCCTTGGGATCCGCCAGTTTAATCATGCTGCCGATCGTGATGGCAATCAGCATGCTCTGAGAGCTGCCGATGCCGATCAAGGCCGCCAACACTAAGGTCATGGCGGTGGTCTTAAATAATATGCTGCCCATATGGGTACTGCTGTCGTCTGCCTGGGTCTCATCGGGCAGTATGTCTTGCTCATCGCCGGGAAACAGCAGGAAACTCAAATAGGTCAACACAAGCGCCAACACGGCCGATTTGAGCAGTAGCCAGGGCAGTACCTCGATCGGCGCCTGCAATTGCTTACTCATGATGGTCATGATGATCACCACGATCAACATCAGGGTCGAGAGCAGATCCTTCCCATCTTTGTGGCTGCGGTAGAAACTCCAGAACAGCAAGGACCAGCAAAACAGCAGGTAGCCAGTGGGTGAGTCCAGTAAGAGCCCGCCGATAAACACCAGTCCCAGGCTGACAAACAAGACGATCAGCAGCAACTTAAGCATCATGCTCAGGGGCGGACGCGAGGGCATCAGGGTGAGAAAGATCACCATGAAGATGGGCGCCAGTATGGGCAGGGGCGCGGCTTGATGCCAGAGGTAAAACAGCAGCGCCAGCGGGCCAAATACCAGACGTATGATAGGGTTGGCTGGACTAAGAAACATAGGTCCAGATACTCACTATCTGCATCCAGATGCCAGCAAGAAACTCGCCTATGCTGCTCTGCTCGGTGTAGAAGGCCACAGTCGCCTGTGAGCCATAACGAATATTGCCGGGTGGCTTGGTGCCGGTGAAGACGATATTGACCGGATAGCGCTGAGCCTTTATGCCGTTAGTATCTGCGGTGAGAAAACCTGTATTCTGATCGATGTTGTTGCTGCCGCCTGTGCCCCAGCCAATACTGTCCACCTTGCCTTCCAGTACCCTGCCCGGTAGGGCGTCGAGGACGATCTCGACCTTGTTGCCCACCTTTATGTGTTCCAGCGAGTTTTCTCTGACCAGGGCCGAGATCCACACGCCGCGAGGATCGATAAAGGTCAACATGGGAGAGCCGACATTGGCCCGCTGCCCCAGGGTGAGTTGCAGGTTGGTCACTACGCCCTTAGAGGGCGCCTTGACCTGAGTCCTTTGCAGATCCAGCTGGGCCTGCTCAAGGCTTGCCATGGCCGATAGGATCTGTGGATTGTCTTGCCCCTTAGGGCCCAGCGCCTGTCTGGCCTGCACCAGAGAGGCCTCGGCCGCCTCCAGGTTCGCCTGAGTTCTGTCTTTAGCCTCGATGGCATTGTCCAGCTCCGCCTGGCTTAATACGCCCTGTCCAGCCAGCTCGCTCACGCGGGCGGCCTGCTCCTTGGCGTTGTTGCGGGCCGCGATGGCATCGACCACCTTGGCCTGGGCCACCTCGACAGCCGCGGTGTTGGCGCCGATATTCTGCCCGGCGAGTGACAGATTTGCCTGAGCCGACTGCACGGCGAGACGATAGTTGCGCGGATCGATCTGAAACAGGGGCTCGCCCGCCTCGACGATCTGGTTATCTCTGACGTTTACCTCTGTGATATTACCGGCGACCTCGGAAGCGACTCTCACCAGGTAGGCATGCACCCTAGCCTCGCTGGTCATGGGCGTCACCCTGTCGGCCCACAGGCTATAGAGCCAGACGACTAAGATTAAGCCTATGATGTAAAAACTCATTTTCCGTGATGATTGTTCCGCAGCAGACATGCCTTCGCCTCGATGAATAGAGATTGTTTTATGGTAATCCTCGATTGTGTTACCAGCAAGTAACACCTCTTGTTTATGGTGTTTATATGACTTAGGTAGTTAAAAAGATGGGGAAAACGAGTTGGTCAGTTCAAGGTTAGGCTTTAGTTGCGCAGGCTTAGCAGAGGCGTCTTTGCAGCTAACTTGGTGTCTCAGCTCTCTGAGGTGGTCAGCATTCTTTTGGCCTTCGCCACCCTGAAGCTGATTAATCATATCTATCGGGCGCAGACCAAGTCCTTTGCCAGGGTCGAACAGGAAACCTATCAGGACGCGCAGCAAGTGGTTATCGGCTAGGGTAAATATGAAAAGAAAAAGGCGCCCAAGGGCGCCTTTTTTTATGTCTTTTTTCTAAGTCTATTTGTGTTCTACCGCTAGGTAGTTGATCAGGTCGATCAGCTCACCCAGGGTGCGAATTTGGCTCAGGTTGACCGCATACTTATCGTTGACGATAAAGGTGGGTACGCTCTGGATGCGGAACTCACGCTGCTGGGCGCGCCACAGATCTAGCTTATCGCTGACCGCCTTGCTGTCGGCGATTTCGTCATACTTGCTGATGTCGATCCCCTGATCGGCAAACACCTTCTTGATGTCGTCACGGGTATTAATGCTTGGCTTCTCATGGGCACTATGGTCGTGATCATGGCTATGTCCATGGCCGCCTTGCTCGCCCTGAATGGCGCTAAACATGGCGTGGATCATCTTGTCCTGTACACCCAGCTCCTGGATCACACCCAGTGAACGCATCACCTCGGTGCCGATATCAGAGTTCATGAAGTCTACGTGCTTGCTGTCGAAGCTGACTCGCTTGTCCAGGTTGGCCTTGATATCGCCTAGAAACTGAGTCTCCATGTTGAAGCAGTTGTGGCAGTAGAAGGAGTAAAATTCGGTCAGCTTAGGGCTGGTGCTGGGGGCCTTGTCAGACACTGTCATAAAGTGTTGCCCCTCGACAAACTGGGCGGCAAAACTGGTGAGTGGCGCCACGGCGAGCGTCAGGGCGAGTGCGATATGTTTAATCATGATGATCCTTAAATTGATAGCGTCGTTGTGCAATCAATGGCTAACGTCAATCGACAATAGGGTTAGCCTAAATGCCAAAGCTTAATTATGACTGAAGCGGCAAGGAGAAAAAGGGGTCAGAGTGTGACCTGAGCGGAAGTTCTGGGATCTGCTTCCCCGAGAAGAGGCTGGGCAGGTGATGAGGTTTAGCTAGCGAGATTCCCGCAGGGTCTGCCAGGCCTCGCAGACACGCTTAAACTGAGCCGCGTCGCCGCCGTCGCGGTCGGGATGCCACTGCAGCGCCAGTTTTCGCCACTGCTTGCGTATCTCTCTGTCGGTGGCGTCTTGGTCGAGCTCAAACACCTGCAGGGCCTGGCGTTTGGGCAGGGCGTTGTGGCGGGTGCCGATATAGTCCTCATAGCGTTGCCAGAAAGATTCCAGCATCTCCTGAATGATGTCCGGGCAGGTGTCATAGTGCTGCCAGTCTAGATAATAGCTTCTCAGGGCGTCGTCCTGACTCAGTTGAGTATCTAAGTTACTGGGAGGGATGCGAAATATCTGTATCTCCATCGCCTTGACCTGCAGGTAGCTGCCGGGCAGCAGCATGGCCTGCAACTCAAACAGGGCGTTCATCAGCAGGAAGTTTTGTTTAAACAGGGCCTTCTGCGGGTCGACGTCCAATTCGCGCATCAGGCCTTTCTCCTGCAGGGCGGCGGCCAGGTGGTGTACCTTCCAGCTACGATTGCTTCGCTGCAACAGGGTGAGTAGTGGCCAGATCAGGGGATTATCGCCTTTGATAGCAAAGCATTGGGTGGACGATGAGGCGTCCTCTAGTCTGGCTGCTGTCGGGCTCGATTTGGCAAGGAGCATACTGAGTGTCTCATCCGTGACTGGCGATAATTTCTACTATGACAAGGGGGCAAATAGAAGGCAAGTCTTATCGGCTTGTCGGGCTAGCAGTCGCGGGGAAAAGGGGAAAGGGGAAAGAGGGCAAGGCGATGCATGGACATGCATCGCCATCGGCCGGATAAATTGCGTAACCGGTTAGATCTCGGTGAAGAGTGTCTCGATAGGCAGGCGCGACTTAGGCAGCTTGGCGTTAAAGTCTTCCTCGCTGTGATAGCCCAGGGCCACCACCACAGAGGCGGCGTAGCCTTTAGCCGGCAGATCCAGCAGCTGATTGAGCTTAGTGGCGTTGAAGCCCTCGATAGGAGTGGCGTCGATATCCAGCAGGCTAGCGCCCAGCAGCAAGTTGCCCAGTGCCAGATAGACCTGTTTCTCCATCCAGTGCTGACTGTCTTTTAGCTCGATTCTGTGCATGTTGGCGAAGAAGGAGCGACCATTGTGCTGACCCTGTTTGGCCTCCTCATCGGCGAAACGACCGTCGGCATCTTCCTGTTCAAGCACCTTTAGCAGGTGGGCCTCATCCATGCTGGTCTTAGTGCAGAGCACCAACACATGGGAGGCGTTGAGGATCTTATCTGTATTGAAGGCGAAGTCGCTGGTGGCCTCGGCAATCTGCGCCTTGCCTTCGTCGGTCGAGGCGAGCACGAAATGCCAAGGCTGAGAGTTGGTCGAAGAGGGGCTCATGCGGAGCAGTTGCTTGATCTCCTCGACCTTCTCCTGAGCGATCTTACGGCTAGGGTCGAATGCCTTAGTGGTGTAGCGTTTATTGGTGTAGAAACTGAGTTGTTGCATGGTAAGCATCCTGTGATTGAGTCGATTCTTTATGTCGATTTTTTATGTCGAGAGTGAGGCTGATTCTACGTGACTCTTTCATCGATAAAAACAGAGGAAAGTCACATATACTTTCAAAAAAATATTGATAATAAGCCGTCGTCAACCTGGGGATTGGCGGCTATGTATCGGGGAATCCCAAGGGGAATAGTCCAGGCGATAGCCCTGGCGATTACTTAGATAACAGTTGTCGCAGAAGTGGCAGTAATTAACTGACAAAAAAGGTAATTTATGCTTAACTTTCAAAACTGTCATCTTGAGTCGAGGGATTAACTCGGCTTCCCTGCGCGGGGAAGAAAACATGGCTTTTAAGATAGATTCATCCATCATCGCCTGGTCCCTGGCGGGGGCCTTGTTGAGTGCGCCTGCCATGGCCCTGGACTGGCGTCTTGGCATCGGCGGTCACGACTACTATGTGGATGAAGCCGACTCGCACACCTTAGGCGCAGGAGTGAGCATTGGCCTGAGCCATCTCACCCAGGGTGACATCAAACTCACGGGTGAGCTGAATATCTTCGTGGACAACGATGTCGATGAGCTCGACCCGGACCATATTCCCGTCTGGTTTAGCTCCTATTACAGCGCCGGTGGCGTCTTGTCTCACTCACACAGCACTCTCGCCTCTTCTGGGATGTGAGCCTGGACGGCAAGCGTAATACCGTCAGCTCGGTGGAGAAACAGGTGCGGCTGTTTCCGGCGCTGGGCTATGGCTATCAGCGAGAGGGCTTCGAGGCCGATGTTAAGCTGGGGGGCGGTTATTACTTCCTCGAGATCGACGACGATGTCCCCCGCATGCGCGGTTATGACAGGGAAGATTTCCAAAATAAGACAGGTGCCTACACCCTGGCGGCGGCGACTCAGTTTGCCCTGGGCAAAGCCTTTGATCTCAGGCTGGCGGCGCAGCAGTGGCACGACGGTAGCGACTGGCTGGAGAATCAGCTGGAAGCAAGCCTTAGCTATGATGCCGACAGTTGGTCGTCCGAGAGTCGGCTCGTCTTCAGCGTGAAATATAACGAGTATAATCTGGACCCCTATGCCAGGGGGCCTGTGGACTCGCCCGACTATCTGCCGATTCTGCCCTGGAGCAAAGATCTCTTCGTGAGGATCTATTTCGATATGCCCTGGGGGTGAGTCGGGACTTGTCTGAGGCCTAGAGCTCAATAAGGGCTGGCATGCTAAGGAAGTTGCGAATAAGTCCTCGTGGCACTCTGGCTTGCACTGCAATTGGCGTTCAAGGCATCTGACGCAGAGCACACATGGGACCTGTTTGCACCTTCCCTAAAGGAGGAGACGTGAGCCAAAGCTCAACCGCGGCGAGCCAGATACGGATCGCCAGTTTCAACCTATACAACTTTATTGCGCCGCCCGATGCCTATTATGATTTTAATAACATCTATACCCAGGCCCAGTGGCGGCAGAAATGTGACTGGATAAGGCGCTACCTGGCGAGCCATGACCCTTGCGTCATAGGTTTTCAGGAGGTGTTTTCGATAGCGGCCTTAAAGGCGTTGTTGGCCGAGGCGGGCTATCCCCATTTTGTCACCGTCGATACGCCTGAGGTCAGCGATGACTTCATCTATCGCCACCCAGTGCTGGCCCTCGCCAGCAAGTATCCCATATTGAATTGTGAGGCCTGCACTATCGATCAGACGGTCGCCAGCCTGATGGGAATCGCCCCTGGGTTTCAATACAGTCGCTTGCCCCTGAGGGCGACCATAGCCCTGCCACACCTCGGCCCCTGCGATTGTTATGTAGTGCATTTTAAGTCTAAGCGTGCTCAGTTTGAGCCCGAGTTGGCACAGGTGTCGGCATCGACGTCAAAATCTACATTAGCGCAGAACGCCCAGAGTGAGCCCGCAGCGCTTGCTGAGCCTGATAGCCAGGGCGGTGAAAAGGCGGCCCTGTTTGCCATCGAGGCGGCGGCCAAGTGGGCGTCTTCTCTGGTGCGCGGCACAGAGGCGAGTCTGATGAGGCTCGCCATCGCCAGGCGCCGGATCGAAACCGGCAACCCTGTGATCCTGATGGGCGACTTTAACGATAGTTTAGCCGGCGGTGTGCTGTCGGCGCTGGTGAGTCAGGATAGCCGTTTGCTTGGGGAGCTGGGAGAGGGCGCGTTTCAGGCCTATCGCCTGCAGGACGGCTACCTGCTACACGACCGCTCGCAGTACAGCCCCGTCTCTGTGGCGCGTCCGGCGACACATTATCATCTCAATCGAGGTGAGGTAATCGACTATATCCTGCTCTCCGACGAGTTCGATCCCCATAACGATCAGTGTTTGGCGGAGGTGAGCCAGTATCACACCTATGATAGCCATCTGATCAACCCTCAATATGAGCGCGACAGCCACAGCACAGATCACGCCCCTGTGATGATTAGCCTTAAGATTAGGGAATAAGCTAAGGGGAACAAGGGCAGGCCCCTCAACCCGAATGTGGGCTATAGTCTTGTTTTACTTGTGGGATTCATCGCGACTATCGGCTATCTTTTGCTCAGTGCTAATGCCTGACGAATTGGATTGGCGCTTTAGTTGGACACTGACACATGCTGGGAAGGGAAAGTGATGGACAATGAAGCTAATGTGCAGCAGCGCAAGGCCTTTATCGGTAATATGACAGAGGCGGCGATACGCATCGGTCTGCTCGCTATCTTAGTGATCTGGACCTATGACATCGTCAGGCCCTTCATAGTGCCAGCCCTGTGGGGGGCCATCATCGCCGTCGCGCTGATGCCATTAACCCATAGACTGGAGCGTTTGTTAAAGGGGCGTCGTGGCCTGGCCGCAACCCTAATCGCCCTGGTGGGGCTCGCCCTGCTGGTGACACCTTTCGTGGTGGTTTCCGGCTCCATCTTCGAGGGGGTGTCAAATACCCTTAAGGTGCTGCAGAGCGGCGAGATCAACCTACCCGAGCCGACTCAAAAGGTGGCAGAGATCCCCATCATAGGCGAGCGCCTGTTTGAGGTGTGGCACAATATTGCCAGTAATCTGGAGAAGGCGATTCTGCATTTCTTACCCGAGATCAAGGCGGGCTTCGCGGCGCTGGCTGGGGTGATCGGCAGCAGTCTGGCCACTTTGGTGATGTTCATCATCTCGCTACTGATCGCCGCCGGTTTTATGGCTAACTCCGAGCAGTGCGCCGCCATGAGTAAGCTGGCGGTGAGGGCCGTAGGCCCCAATGCTCAAGCCTGGGCCAGCCTGACCGCCACCATCCGCAGTGTGCTGATCGGGGTGGTGGGTGTGGCCTTTATCCAGGCTATGCTGATCGGCTCGGCCCTGTTTGTGTTTGGCTTGCCCGCCGCGGGTCTGCTGACGCTGGTGGCCCTGTTTCTGGGGATCGCCCAGCTGCCGGCACTGATCATAGTGTTACCCCTGATAGGCTATGCCTACTCATCCATGGAGGGCACCTCGGCAATTATCTTCAGCGTCTGGGTCTTCCTCGGTGGTATCTCGGACAACATTCTTAAGCCGATATTGATGGGCCGGGGCGTAGATGTGCCCATGCCCGTGATACTGATAGGCGCCATCGGCGGCATGTTATCTGCTGGTATAATCGGCCTCTTCCTGGGTGCCGTGGTGCTGGCCATCTGGTATGAACTCTTCATCGCCTGGCTAAACGGCGGTGAACCCGAGGCGGTATTGGCCCAGCAGTCAGAAACAACGAGTTCATCGACTGACCTTAAGGCAGCGGAGTAAGCCTATGTTAGATGCCGTCTGCCGGGTAGAGGGGCAAGCCGAGAAAACCTATTCAGTGTTTAACTTTCAGCGCCTCGGCGAGCAAGAGATAGAGGCGCTGCGCCAGCAGCTCTATTGCCCCGTATGTGACGGTAAGGCCTATTTTCGCAAGGCCTCGCGCGACGGTAAGGCGGCCTGTTTCGGCTCGCGTTATCATCAACCAGATTGCCCCGAGTTTAATCCCTCCGCCAGCCGTAAGCAGGAGGAGCAGGATGCCCTGGAGGTGAACCAGCAGTTGCTGGAGAGCGACGCCCTGAAGATAGATTTCAGCATGCCGGCGCGGCGTAAGGCACCGACGACTAAAGCCAAGGCAAAGACAGAGGCTGAGACAAAGCTAAAGCTAAAGCTAAAGCTAAAGCCAAAGACAAAGCCAAAGCCAACTGACGCCGAGAAAGATAGCAGCGTGGAGAGCCCCAAGGGGAATTATCTCGCTCAGGCAGAGGGAAATGGCGAGCCTGAGGATGACTCAAGCGCCGAGTCGCCAGCTGAGCCTAAGATAGCGACCCAGGGGCTACAGAAACTCCTCCATAGCCTGCTGCGGGGCAGCGATCTGGCCGACTCAGATCTCTGGATCTATACCGACGACAAGTATCGCTGGCGGGCCAAGAACCTGTTTGTCAACTTTGCCGATGCCGAGCCCAACGAGCGCCATGCGCCGCGTATGTATTGGGGCACCATCTCCCATGCCGACAAGGCGATGCTCTGGCTCAATCCCGCCGACTGTAATGATGTGGGCATTCCTATCGAGGAGGTTAAAGAGGCGCTGTGTAAAAGGTTCGATATCCAAGATCGTGAGGATCTCGAGGGCGCAGGTATCATCCTCTTCGGTAAATGTTTCTGGAACAAAGACAAGACCCGCAAGATCATCAAGCTGTGGAATAAAGACCTTAGCCGCCTGTATCTGGTGAAGGCCGACGATTAAGACAGCTTAGGGCCTGTTGACCTTTTGAGAACAATTTTTGTTCTAATTGAGCACGTTCAAATCGCGGCATAAGGCTTGAAGTATAGTTATTCTATATAAAAGCCGAGTAACAAAGAGTTGAACGTGCTCGAGACGAACCCTGCGGGCAGCGTCTGTATCATTTTTCTACTGCGTTATTGCTCATTGATGTAGCACACCACATTGCAATCGCTCTGCCTTGTATAAAATCGATACAGAATGCTGCAAAAATGAATGCGAAAGATAAACAGGCCCTAGCAAGGTGCAATTTCTTGACGCTATCCAGGCCTCTCTCGCCCTTGGCTCAATATCCTTTCGCTAAATCCCTTCTGATTTAATCGCTTGCATGTCCATTGGCTGGATTGGTACGCCTTATGCTCCATTAAGGGATAGCACCAGATGCCTCAGTTGTGAGGTTAAGGAGTCGGCAATGAGGTTAAATAGTCAATCTCCCCTGCTGGGATTCGTGGTCAACCGAGCCCTGTATGCCAGCAGCGAGGCCTACCGCCAGCGCATCGATTACATCTGCAAGTTAATCAGCCTCGCGAGCGGTGCTCAGCATCAGGCTCATCCGCGGCCGGATAAGGCTGAGGTTGGTCACACCCGGCGAGAGCGCCAGGCCAGCCTGATTGGCCGCTAAATCGCTAAATCGCTAAACCGCTAAGCCGCTAACTCATTAAGTCGCTAGGCCGCTAGGCTGACCCATGTTATGTGGGCTAGCGCGGCGTAGAGAGCCCGGCGCGCCTGCGGGCCAGCAGGGTATCTCCCCACTGAAACAGGCCGAGTCCCGCCAGTACCAGGCCTGCCCCTATCATCAAAGTTTGGGAGAGCTGCTCGTTATTCACCAGGGCGCCCAGCGCCATGGCAAAGACAGGGGTGATGAGGGTGACCAGGGCCACTGTGCTGGCATTGAGGTGCTGCAGGATATAGAAGTAGCCGATGAAACCTATCAAGGATCCGAAGATCCCCAGATAGAAGATGGCGGCGATGGAGCGCATCGACCAGGTCTCCACCGGCAGGCTGGCATCGAAGATTAACCAGGCCAGTGCAAACAGGGGGGTTGAAAACAGCAGGGCACCGACAGTGCTAGCGATGGGATGAATCGCCAGATCCACCGTCTTGATCAGCACGCCGCTGAGGCTGAAGAGGAACACGGCGCAGAGGATCAACACCAGGCCTATCCAGGTATCGCTGCCCAGGGCGAGCTTGGCCGAGCAGACCACCCCCAGGCCGCAGAACGCCAGGATAAGCGCGAGGATCCGCATGGGGCTGAATTTAGGTTCGTTCAGTAGCTTTTGGGCCAGCAGGCCAGACACCAGGGGAGACAGGCCGAACAGCAGTGACATGGTGCCAGAAGCCAGGTAGCGCGACGCGAAATAGCTCAGCAACATGCCACCGACTATGCCTATGGCAGAATAGGCGTAGAGCCTGAAGGCGGTGCGGTGCCAGGGCAGGCGTATGCTGCTAAACAGTATGATTAGGCTGCCAATGAGCAGGGCGATCACCATGCGCGAGAGTACCGCCATGGTGGGATGCACAGTTTCGCTGCTCCAGACGATCCCCAGCGGAGTCGTCGACCAGATGAGTACCACGGCTAGAAACGAAACGGGAACCAGCCGAGGCAGTTGTGCTGGGTCGGTTTGAGAATGGGAAGACATGCTAGCGAGGCCCTGGTACGAAAATAAGCAAAGAGTGATAGAGGCGATTTTGACCCAGTTTGCGTGGGAAAGCTACGGCCAAATGTGCTGTTGAGAAAAATTACTGATGTGGGATAACAGGCGATGGAATGAGCAGTGAGTAGGCGGCTTAGCGTGCAATGGCGGGGCTTAATAAGTCAAAAGGGGCATTGCCCTTTAGCATATGCCCCTTTTGTTGTTGGCGTCTGTATGACCCTTTGCCCTTCTTGGGTTTCTCGACACGCATCTTAAACAGTTCGCTGGTGACGATTGCTTTTAAGGCGTTGTCCTTGATGACGCCTCGGCCGCTCTCGTGGGGAGCGTGCGCGTTGCGGCACGATTTTTTACTCATGGTTTTCCTCTCATTTCAGTATTTAACCTGGTAGTCATTTTCAGGCGGCGCAAGATTACGCCCAGGCTGCTTAAAAAGCAAACAGTATTTTACCATAAATTAGCAAAAAATGCTTTAGCTTTTAAATCAGTGATTTAACTTTGAATTCGCTCGGTTGAATAGGCTTGCCCATGGCTTGAGAACACAGAGCAAGCCTATGGAGGATCAGCTGTCTGCCAGCTCGTGGCGATAGGGGATAGAACGCTGGGCGCCGGCGCGGGTGACCGAGATGGCGGCGGCGCGATGGGCAAAGGCTACCGCCTGCTCTATCGATTTGCCTTCACCCAGGGCCACCATCAGAGCACCGTTAAAGGTGTCGCCGGCGGCCACAGTATCTAAGGCTTTCACCTCAACGCCTGGTATTAGGGCGCATTGCTTTTTAGTGCTGAGCAGGGCGCCTCGCTTGCCCAGGGTGATGATCACGATTTTCGGCCCGAATTGATGCAGCATCTGCGCCGCCAACTTGGCGCTCTGTTCATCGGTTACCTCTATGCCGGTGATGGCCTCGGCCTCGGTCTCGTTGGGGGTGATCACATCCACCAGAGGGAACAGGTCTTTGCCTATTACCATGGCTGGCGCCGGGTTGAGTATGGTGGTTACCCCGTTGGCCTTGGCATGTTCCAGGGCATTGAGCACAGTTACCGCAGGCGTCTCCAGCTGCAGCAGCAGGTAATCGGCCTCGGCGATCAGCTCAAGGTGGGGCGTGAGCGCCTCGGGCGTCAGGGTGGCGTTGGCACCGGCCGAGACGCCTATGATGTTCTCGCCGGTGTCGGCGACGAAGATCATCGCCGTGCCCGTTGGCTGCTGGTTCGTGTAGGTGATGCCATCCGGCGTGATACCGTCTTGCTGCCACGCCTGGGCCATCGCCTGACCCATGGCATCTCGGCCCAGATGACAGATGAAGTCGACCCGGGTGTCTTCCCGGCTCAGGCGCGCCGCGGCCACCGCCTGGTTGGCGCCCTTACCGCCGTGCTCCAGCCGGTAGCCTTGGCCCATCAGGGTCTGTCCAGGGCTGGGCAGGTGCTCCAGGTTCATCACATGATCGGCATTGGCACTGCCGAGAATTAACAGTCTGGTCATAGTTTCCTCTCGCCTAGGGGGAGGGCGAACCCTCCCTGGGCTGTCTACTGATTATAGGCGCTGAGACAGTCGACAATCAGGTCGACGAAGCCTTGACGATCTAAGCCGAACAGCACTGTGGCGTTAGGGGCCTTGTCTGTGAGCTGATAGCGATCCACTAGCGTCATCCCCTGGGTATATTCCCCCTTGGTTTCGACGCCGACCCAGCAATCCTGGGCGGTGAACAGCTCGGGTTTGAGCAGCCAGGCGATGGTGCAGGGATCGTGCAGCGGCGCCCCGGTAAAGCCCCACTTAGGATCTCTGTGGTAGATCATGAAGAAGTCCAGCAACTCGGCGACGCATTGGGCCACAGGGTTGGGGATGGCGCGGATCCGCTCGATATCCTCATCCATGATCTGCGCCTCGTGGGTCACGTCCAGGCCGCACATAGTGATTGGAATGCCCGACTTGAACACCATGTCGGCCGCCTCTGGGTCGACGAAGATGTTGAACTCGGCGGCTGGAGTCCAGTTACCTACTCCGGCGGCGCCGCCCATCAATACGATGCGCTCGACCTTGCTGTGTAGCTCGGGATAGTTGGCGATAAACAGGGCGATATTGGTCAGCGGCCCTGACGGCACTAAGGTCACAGGGATCTGGCTCTGGCGCACCTTTTCGGCCATCAGCTCGACGGCGTTTTGTGCTAACGGGGCGAAGGCGGGATCCGGCAATTTCGGGCCGTCCAGGCCGCTCTCGCCATGGACGTTATCGGCGATAATCAGCTCCCTGGCCAGGGGCTTAACCGCGCCGCCGGCCACCGGCATGTCTGGGCGATTGAGCAGGGTCAGGATCCGCAGGGCGTTATTGAGGGTCTTGTCGGGTGTCTGGTTACCCGCGCTAGTGGTGACCGCCAGCGGATTGAGACGCTCGCTACTGAGCGCCAGAATGAGGGAGATCGCATCGTCGTGGCCCGGGTCACAGTCGAGAATGATAGGGGTCGCCGAGGCGAGCGGACGAATGGCTTTGGGAGAAGCGTGTGCTGCGTGAGAATGTGGGGCAGCGTTTGATTGAGTCATGGTACAGCTCCTTTGATTGACACCTGTGGCAGAGTATCACGCTTTAGGTGCGTGTCATCTCTGAGATGAAAATTTGTGATTGAGCAGACAAAGCGCTAATTAGGCAAGTAAGCGGGCAAGTGAGTGGGCAGGTGAGTGGCCAAGGCTTAGCCGTCTTCATCATAGAGCGGAAATAAGCATATGTGCTCTTATTAATTACGCGCTTTGGCTGCATAAGCTGTTTTGAGAAGGCAGGCGGGATTAGCGCATCATATTTTACTTATATTGTTATTTATCAACTGCTTGTCTGTTTTGCATTTGGGGCTTAAAAATTTTTTGTCGCCGGATAACTATTTCTGATTGACTCAATCTCCAATGCAGATTATTTTGCGCCCGATGTTTTAGCTGGGGTACAAAAATAAAGGCATGGTTCGCCAAGGGCGAACGTCGTTATGTCCATAATAAAGCAGCAATTAAGCGTATAAACTTTGGGGTTTTACGCCGAGTAAAATGAGTTTGCCGTATCGGCTCTATTTTAGAAGGACCTTAAGCCATGTCTGACGCGACAGCCTTAAGTCTTATCCCACCTGTGGTGGTCTTGGTGTTAGCGGTTTGGCTACGCCGTCCAATCCTTTCGTTAATCATAGGTGCCTTAGTGGGCCTGGTGTTATACCAACCCGATCAGGTACTGAATAACTTCTCCGATATCTCGCTCTCTGTCATGGCCGATGAAACCATAGGTTGGTTGATCTTGGTCTGTGGCGGTTTTGGCGCCCTGATCGCCCTCCTGGTGAAGACGGGTGGCTCTATGGCCTTCGGTCGCCACGCGCTCAAGTATGCCAAGGGGCCAAAGTCATCCCTGCTGATGACCTTTATTCTGGGCGTAGTGATCTTTATCGACGACTATCTCAACGCCCTGACCGTGGGATCGACCATGAAGTCGGTGACCGACAAGTTTAAGGTGTCGCGGGAGATGCTGGCCTATGTGGTGGACTCTACCGCCGCGCCCATCTGTGTGCTGGTGCCATTGTCGACCTGGGCCGTCTTCTTCGGCGGCCTGCTGGTGGATAACGGCGTGGCAGGCGAGGGCCAGGGGATCAGCGTCTATATGTCGGCGATCCCCTATATGCTCTACGCCTGGTTGGCGGTGGCCATGGTGCTGCTGGTGATCTTGGGCATAGTGCCTGCCTTCGGGCCGATGAAGAAGGCGCAACTGGCGGCCATGGCGGGCAAACCTGCCAAGGCGGTCGATGCCTTTGATGAGGTGCAGACCTCGGACGATTATAGCCTCAAGGCGATCGAAGAGGAGTTTAAGCATGCCGATAACCTGGGCAAGCTACACAACTTCATGGTGCCTATCCTCTTGCTGGTGGGCTTTACCGTCTATTTCGATATCGACGTGCTCAAGGGGCTGATCGCGACCCTGGCGGTGACCCTGCCCTATTATGGGGTGCAGCGCCTGATGCCACTGTCTGAGATGATGGAGCAGATGCTCGACGGTTTTAAGTCCATGTTACCGGCCATAGGCACGGTTATCGCCGCCTTCGTGTTTAAGGATGTGTGCGACAAACTGATGCTGCCGCAATATGTGATTGGCAACCTGAGCCCCTTCATGACCTCTCAGTGGCTGCCAGCCGTGGTCTTCCTGACCATGTCGATACTGGCCTTTGCTACAGGTTCAAGCTGGGGGATCTTCGCGGTATCTATCCCTATCGTGATGCCACTGGCCCAGGCGGTTAACGCCGATATTCCGCTGGTGATCGGCGCTCTGTTGTCGGCCTCCTCTTTCGGCAGTCAGGCCTGTTTCTACTCTGACTCTACCGTGCTGGCGGCCCAGGGATCAAACTGTAACCTGGTGAGCCATGCGGTGACCCAGTTGCCTTATGCCTTGCTGGCGGCCGGACTGACCTTTATCGGTTTCCTCGTCTTGGCCTAAGGGGTTTCCTCGTCTCGGCCTAAGCTAAGTCGGAAGCAGACATAAATGAGAAAGGGGCGTTGACTAGTCTAGTCAACGCCCCTTTTGATTAACCCATAGGGTGACTATAGGTAATCTAACCTTTTCATTCCTTCACGCTACACACGACACACGGGCTTAGAACAGCGAGCTGTTCAACCAGAGGTGCACCAGGATGCTGGCGGCGTAGCCGAGGGCTATCACTGGGGTCCACTTGAGGTGGCTGGCAAAGGTGTAGATGCCGCGAGCCTGACCCATCAGGGCGACCCCGGCGGCGCTGCCGATAGAGAGCAGGCTACCACCCACACCCGCTGTCAGGGTCACCAGCAGCCATTGGCCCAGTCCCATGTCAGGGTTCATGGTTAGCACGGCAAACATCACGGGGATGTTATCCACGATAGAGGAGAGTACGCCCACGGCGATGTTGGCATAGGTCACGTCCCAGTGGGTATACATGGCCTCGGAGACCAGGCTCAGGTAGCCCATAAAGCCCAGACCACCGACGCAGAGCACCACGCCGTAGAAGAAGAGCAGGGTATCCCACTCGGCGCGGGCGATGCGGCTAAACACATCGAAGGGCACCACGTTACCCAGCTGCTCCAGGCGCTTGATATTGTTATCGCGCTCCGCCTGCTCTTTCGCCTTGATCACCGCCTTGGGGAAACTCTTACGCAGGTAGAAGCCGAAGAACTGCAGGAAGCCAAGGCCTGTCATCATGCCCAGTACAGGTGGTAAGCCCAGCAGGCTGTGGGTGCAAACGGCGGTGGCAATGGTGAGCAGGAACAGGGCGACGATACGCTTGGCGCCGCGCTTCATCAGCACCTTCTCCTCATCCGCCTCCTGGACCTGGTTGACGATGAAGACGCTCATGATGGCCGCCGGTACCAGGAAGTTGACCAGAGAAGGGATAAAGAGGTCGATGAACTGCTCGAAATGCACCACGCCCTTCTGCCAGACCATCAGGGTGGTGATATCGCCGAAGGGGCTGAAGGCGCCACCGGCGTTGGCCGCCACCACTATGTTGATACAGGCCAGGGCGACAAACTTCTTGTTGTCGCCGCCGACCTTCATCACCACGGCGCACATCAACAGGGCCGTCGTCAGGTTATCGGCGATGGGGGAGATGAAGAAGGCCATGAAGCCGGTGAGCCAGAAGACGGTACGCTGACTAAAACCCTTACCCACCATCCAGGCCCGCAGGGCGTCAAACAGATTACGCTCCTCCATGGCGTTGATGTAAGTCATGGCAACCAGCAGGAAGAGCAGCAGCTCGGCATACTCTAACAGGTTGTGCTTAAAGGCGGTCTCTGAGAGTTCCGACATGCCGTGCTGTACATAGATGTAACCTATGATGCCCCAGATCAATCCGGCGGCGACCAGCACCGGCTTGGATTTCCTCAGGTGCAGCACCTCTTCGCCCATCACCAGCAGGTAGGCCAGGACGAAGATGACGACGGCGAGATAACCAGCCCCTGTGGCGGTGAGATCTAACAGCTGCCCACCTGCCTCGCCACTACTGGCAAAAACAGCGGGGCTAAACAGTGCGGCCAAACATACAACTAAGCTTGCTAAGCTACTGGCAAGGTTGCCAAAGGGGGGCTTAAGGTTTCTCATTAAGTATTCTCTGTGTTAGGAATAGCTTAAAAATTACCATAGCTTTCCTGCTGTAAATTTTGATGCGCCTCAAGTTTATGTGTATTAGTTACGGCTAAGTCACATAAATTTGATCAAATTATGTTTGAAAAATAAACGTTCACCTACAAAGTGGTAATAAAATTATCATGGGTTTTGTGACGATTTCGAGATTTTCATTGTTAGAAAGTTAGCACAGGATCACGATTTTGGCGCAGTTGGATGCTGCTGAATTTACATAAGAAAAGAGGGCTATTGGCCCTCTTCATCTGTTGGGTTAAGCCATTAGGCCTTGATGCTGCCGAATCGTCCCGCCTGATAGTCGGCGATCGCCTGCTGGATCTCCTGCTCGGTGTTCATCACGAAGGGGCCCATGTGCACTATCTTCTCGCGAATGGGCTGACCGGCAAACACCAGCGCCCCAGCGCCCAGCTCGCCCGCCTCGAGCTCGATGAGCTGTCGGCTATCGACGACAAGGTATTGCCCCGCGCCGTAGCGCTTTTCCGGCGCCGCCTGGCTAACCAGCTCGCCCTGATAGAGATAGAGACCCACATATTCGCGCGACTTTAGATCCAGCTGGGCCGAACCATTGGGCGCCAGCATCAGGTCGGCTATCTTGCCATCGCCCGCCAGTTCCTGAATGGGCGCCTGCAGCGGCTCACCACCTTTTAACTGCCAGCTGCCGGCCAGGGCACGCAGACGGGCACCGCTGTCGTTTTGTGTCTCGGGCAGCGGCTCGTCTGTGCTATCGCGGTAGATGGCCGGGCGCATCTTCTCCTTGGCGGGCATGTTGAGCCAGATCTGAAAGCCGTGTAGGCCATCCTGGGCGTCGGCCAGGGGCATCTCTGAGTGCACCACGCCGCTGCCTGTGCTCATCCACTGCACGTCACCGGCCTTGATTGCCTTGACATTCCCCAGCTGGTCTCTGTGCTCGAAGCCCCCCTTGCGGATATAGGTAAAGGTTTCTATGCCGCGGTGAGGATGGGGCGGGAAGCCGCCGATATAGTCGCTGGCATCGTCCGACTTGAGCTCATCCAGCATCAGGAAGGGATCGAAGCGGGTGTTCATAAAGTCGGCCACACGGCGGATGTTGACGCCGTCACCATCCATTGCGGGACGGGCGGTAAATTGGCTGATCACTTTCATCTTAAGTACCTCATGATTGGGAACCGCCTAGTGCTGCTTCAGTACTGCTTTAGTGCTGCTTAAGTGTAGCTGGCGGGAATGGGATCAGCCTATCACTGGTTTAATCGAACGAATATTGCTAAATACCGCTTAATAGCTTCTACAAAATAGGATGTTTAACGCAGAGGTGAGTCGCCTCTTGCATTGGATTACGGGAGGCTTGTATCACAAAAATATTCGGTAGCTATTGTTTTTGTTATCAAAATAAAACCTCGTGGTACAAATTTGTCATCGGCTTGTGTTAGGGAAGGTGCGAACAAGTCGTCGCACAGCTCTGGCTTTGATAGCAGCGACAGTTCAAGGCATTCAACTGAGGGCATGCCGAGGCCTGCTGAAGTTGAATAACGCCGAAATGGTGTTGCTATCAAAGCCCCGCAGGGCGAGGCTTACTGCGGTATTTGCTGCGTTACAGTTCTTGCGAAGGACTAGGGCCATTCGCTGCAAACTGTGCCTTGCATCTATCCACTTTAAGCACACGCAGAGCAAGCATGACCAAGCCCCAGCCCCAGCCACAGCGATAGAGGATGGCAAGCGTTTTCCCCGTTTAGACAATCGGGAGCTGGTGAAGACCAGTTTCTGGATCAGCCAGATCTTCATGATCATCGCCACGGTCGCCGGCGTCTATGTGGCGGCGCAGGAGGGATAGTCGCAGGCGATCACCTTCGATAACCTGACCAACAAGCAGAACAACTATTACCTGCGTCATGCCCTATATGATGAGGTGTAGGACAATATCACCATCATCAATGAGTACGCCGACTTCATCGCCGGTAAGGCGCCCTTCGACATCAAGAATCACAAGCCTGCCCTGGCTAGCTTTGTGTGGGAGAATATGCGTTACTCGCCCTATACCCTGGAGACGCCGCCTCAGCTGCTGTCACAGACCCGGCGCTTCTATCTGCAGGTGACCGATATCATTGGCAAGATTGAGGGGCGAGTCTATGGCGCCAAGTATGGCGGCGACCTGCTTAAGGGGCTGACCAAAGAGATGAGCGACAACACACTGCCGGCACTGAAGGCCAATTATACTGCGCTGGCCGATGAGCTGAGACGCAACGACATCATAGTAGATTAGCAAAGGAGCTCCCCATGACCCATATCTGTCCAGGTTGCCACGAGGGGCGACTAAGAGCCTACAATTTTCACGGCGAGCATGTGGATTGCTGCCGTCAGTGCGGTGGTCTCTGGTTTAAAAACGGCGAGCTAAATGCCGCCCTGTCGAAGGCCGACAATGGCGATGATGATGTCAGGGTCGAAGAGACATTGGGCGAGCTGCTGGGGATCTCCAGCCGCAGCTGTCATCAGTGCGACCTGAGCTTGCATCGCTACCATCTGATGACTGGCTATGAGATCGAGGTGGATGTCTGCCATAGCTGTAGCGGTGTCTGGGTCGATGAGCATGAGCGTACCAAGGTGGTGCAATCGCCCAAGGTGAGACAACTGCTGGAGGAGTTAAACGCTAGCATCAGCGTCAAGACCTGGCTGTTTCAGTTCCTCTGCAAGATGCCGGTGGAATTTAACCTTAAGCCGAAATCGACGCCCTTAGTGACCTACATGCTGCTGGCGCTCAATATACTGATCTTCGTCGCCTACGGCTTTAACCTGAGCAGCACAGAGACAGTGTTCGAAAACTTTGCCATGCGCTCCAACGAGTTGCTGGCGGGCCACCACCCCTGGACATTGCTGAGCCATATGTTTCTTCATGGCGATATCATGCATCTGGCGGGTAACATGTATTTCCTCTACGTGGTGGGGGATAACCTGGAAGATGTGTTGGGCCGCGCCAAGTTTCTCGCGCTCTATCTCCTGTGTGGCCTGGCCGCAGCCGCCGCGCAGATCGCCGCCGACCCTGGCTCTGGCATCTACATGGTGGGCGCCAGTGGCGCCATCGCCGGGCTGTTCGGCATGTACCTCATGTGGTTCCGCCATGCCAGCCTGACCTTCATGTTCGTGGTGTATCAGAAGAAGCTCAGCCCCATGGCCTTCTTCGCCATCTGGCTGGGATTCAACATCTTTGGCTTGGTCATGGCGGGCCAGGGCGTGGCCTACTGGGCGCACATAGGCGGGTTTGTGATGGGCCTTATCTTGGGGGTTAGCCTCAAGGCCAAGGTGATGCATGATAATCCTATGCTGGCGCTGCTCAACGAGCCCGAGGTGAAAATCGCCCGCTAACCTTTGAGTTGCCGCCGTGCTTCAAGGCCCCGTCTTCGGACGGGGCTTTTTTATGGGCGTGCTTTTTGTTGCTGAAACTTAAGCGAAAAAAAGGGGTCTAAATCCTAAGGTTAACCACCTGCCACAGGCTGGTATTCCCGCCAGACTTGGATACAATGTAATCAAATCAACAGCGAGAGCGAGAGATAAATGTCCAGAGCGAAAATTTTGATCATCGACGATGATCCCGTCTGTACCGGGGTGTTACTCGCCATGGTGGGGGACGACTATGAGGTCACCGCGGTGAACTCGGGCAGTGGTGGCATCGAGGTGATGAAATCCCTGGTACCGGATCTGATCCTGCTGGATATCACCATGCCCCACGTCAACGGTTATCAGGTGATCCAGCATCTCAAGGGCAGCGAAGAGACCGCCAAGATCCCCCTGGTGGTGATAAGCTCGCTGGCGGAGCAGTCGGACAAGGATTTTGCCCTCAAGCTCGGCGTCGATGACTACATCACCAAGCCTGTCATGCCTGATGCGATTCAGGTGATAATCGAGGCCTACCTCTAACGCCGCCGCTGGCGAGGTGGTTCGCAGGCTATTGGCCAGGATTTCAAGAAGATTCAGCGTCGTATTAGCCAGCCCATTCCTGACAGCAGCATCATAATAAATCATCATTTTCAGCGGCTTGTCCTATAAAGGAAAAGCCGCTTTTTCGTGAGCGCGCTTGTCTCTAGACTGGCCCCATGGGCTGGGCTATCTTATGGCGGCAACAAGGAGGTCACCGCCTGGCTGACTAAGCTATTACACAGACTAAGCTATTACACAGACTAAGCTATTACACAGACTAAGCTATTACACAGACTAAGCTATTACACCAGATTAAGGGATTAATCATGAAAGCAAGATTCTTACTACCGCTGTTTTTTATCCTCACCAGCGCCCAGGGCGCCGACCTTCCACCGCCTGATGCTTATGGCTTGGCTGGCATGGAGGTGGATGTCGATAAGCTTATCGAATTTAATGTCTCGCAGATGAAAGCCGACGGCGACTTTATCGCCATGGAGCAGGTGTCTGGTATCGACAGCGGCAAGCTGGAGCGCGGTTATCGCCACGCCATGAAGAGCTGCTTCGATAAGTATGAGCGCATGACAGAAGAGAACGCCGAGGCCTTGTCTGACTGTTTCATCGACCAGACCGCCGAGGGCGTGGGCGCCTCACGTGAGCAGTTTAATGCCTGGCTGGATGAGCTGGATAGTCAGGACGGCGAGAATCCCGATGCTATCGAGGCCCTGGATATGGAGATGGATAAGATCCATGACGCCATCTTTGCCCTGCAGGATAAGCCAGAGCTCACCCAGTCCGAGCAGGAGCAATTGGCGGATTTAGAGCAACAACTTATCGAACTTGGCGAAAAACAACATAAGTTGCAGCTCGAAGAGGCAGAGGCCATGGCCGCCGAGATGGAAGCCATCTACAAGCGTAAGTGATCTGCTAGCAAGCTCTTAAGCGAGGCTCGGCACTGCTTATTCAGGCCGAGCCTTTGTTTTGGTTTCGCTCAATCTCGAACAGCTAGCCTCTGGCGATGGTGATATCGGCGATATGGCCATGTTCGGTGGCCCTTAGGGCTCCCTGTAGCATCTCGGCGGCCTCCTCGGCGCTCATGAAGCTCGAGGTGTCGAGGGACTTGCCGCTGCTGGGCCAGAAGCCGGTATCCATGCCGCCGGGATAGACGGCGATGATCTTCATCGGCTTACCCTTGAGTTCCAGGCGCACGGACTCGATGAAGCCGCGCACCGCCCATTTGGCCGCGCAGTAGGTCGACTCCCCCGCCTTGGCTTGCTGGGCGGCCGTGGACATCACTACCACCAGATTCAGCGGCGTGTCTCGATAGCGTCTAACCAGCTCGCGCACCAGCAAGATGCTGGAGGTGACGTTGTTTTGCAGTAATTTAGTTATCTCATCGGCCTGCTGCTCGGCGATGGGGCCGAAGTAGCCGCTGCCGGCGCAGTGAATCGCGGTGCTAAGTGGTGAGGCGCCGCTCATGGCATCGACGCCATCTAACAGCGTCGCCACGCTCTGCTCGTTGCAGAGGTCGGCACTCAGAGGATGAAGGCCGCTACTGCTCTGCGCTACGCTGGCAAGCCTGGCTTGATCGCGCCCCGAGATCACCACCTGCTCCCCCATGTTGGCATAACGCCTGGCGAGGGCCGCGCCCAGGCCGCTGCTGGCTCCGGTAATTAGTATCATGATCCATTCACTCATTAAGCTTGGTTAGGTCGGCCTATTATGCCGCAACTTAGCCCAGATGCCAGAAGCTGTGGGGTGTGAGAAGGATTAATGAGAGCCTGGACAAAAAAAGGGAAGCCGCCGCTTCCCTGATGAGTCAGTGCTAGTGGATGCTCTGATAGCTAAACCTCAGGTGTTTAGCGTCTTTGATCAGCTTGATGAAGTCTTCCCGGCTCAGCCTGACCAGGCTGGTGTGGTCGCCGGCCTCGAGGTAGAGTTCCTTGGCCTCGATCAGCAGGTCATCATAGATGGTCTCTATGTTGTAGGCCGCGCCGAGGGAGGGGATGGCGCCGTGCTCGCAATCGTCAAACATCTGATAGACGGTTTGCTCCTTCACCAGATGCAGATCGCGGTTGAGCTTGTCACCCAACGCCTTGAGGTTGATCTTATGATTGGTGGGCAGTACCGCCATGATCCTGCGTCCCTGATGATCTTCCAATATCACCCCTTTGGCGACTTGGGCGGGGGCCAGCTGGGCGGCAATCGCCGAGCTGATAGAGTTGTGGCTGTGGCGGTGCAGCACTATCTCATAGTTCACTTCATGCTCAGCCAGATAGTGATTTAACCGGTTTGAAATACTCATATACTTGCCTCGTTAACGTTGTGAAACGTTATCGATAAGTATAGTCCAGCCAGGCTCCAATGCTGGCTGAGTGCACTTTTCACCACTGGCTTGATACCGTTTTTGCTGCTGACTGAGCAGCGCTTTTTATCGATTAAGTCACCCGCCAAGCCTGGCTTGCCGATCAGCTAAACCAGGTCTTAATTTTGCTCAACAATGAAGGGCGGTAGAAGGGGTCAAGCTTCTTCAGGCAGAACTCGCTTATCTCATCATGTTTGTCACTTCTTAACAGGTAGGGGCGTATCTCCCAGCCATGAAGCTCAATCTCCCTATGCAGGTTGCGGCAATCGCTGCGAATGCGGCTGAAATCATCGCTAATCCTATCTCCCTCCAGGGTGAGCGCCAGGGTGAAGGCGCTGTCTGTGCCGCCGCGGCGGATATCTAGCTCGCATGATTCGATGAAATAGCCCGCCTTGACGCTGGGGTAGTTAGCCAATATTTGCCGCACCGCGCCGAACATGGGCAGATCGCTTGCCAGTACCTTGCCTAGCAGCAGGAGGTGATTTCCCTGGGGGAGTAGCACCATGTCGGGCAGCAACATATAGCGGATCTCATCGCTGCTGACGACTTTCGATAGATTGCTATTGGGGTTGAGCGCCATATCCATCTGATTGGTCAGCAGCAGCTGAAATGCTTGAGGCGCATCTATCTCTATCTGACCGTGAAATTCGCTGCCCTCTGCTTGCATAACCATCTTGGCCTGATCGACCGCCTCCTGGGAGGTAAACAGCGGGACGAAGTAGTGCACCTGATCATCGCTGACGGGGATGTGCCATTGCATGATGGAGAGCTCTGTGGTGCCATCGGCCTGAGGATCTTCTTGGCCGTCGCTCAGCAGGTAGAGCCGGGCCTTAATCAGGTGTTCATAGAGGGCTTTGGCCTGGGTGTGATCGGCAAGTGCCGCCTGCAGGGCGGTTTCGAGTGCATTGCTCGGGGTGAGTGTAACTTCCATTTTCGCTAATCCTTGTTGCCAGCTGGTATAGACCAGACATCCTGGTGAGTGGGCATAGTAGATCAAGGTGTTAGCTGGGTCTAGAGGGGAGTGGTGAGTGGGGGCAAACTTCGTTTGGGGAAATAATGTTGTGGGTCTTCAACCCATATCTGGGTATGTGCGGCCTTACGGCCGAGGTAAGTCGTGGAACTCCGTTCCACACCCAGGCAAGAGGGGGATCAACAGCAATCCCCAAATATATCCTTATATAAAAGCCAGTTCGGCATCCGTGCCTCTCGTTCGTAAGCACAATCTTCAAGGATAATTACTCACCTTGCATCTCCCGCTGCCGCCCCATTTGTTCTGCCCCCTTGGCTAGTTTCGGTCTGGCGACCGAGGAAAGTCGTGGAACTCCGTTCCACACCAGGGCAAGAGGGGGATCTTCAGCAATCCCCCTCTTGCATCTCCCCTTGCCGCCCCAGACGAAGTTGTTTGCCCTCATACTTCAATGAAAATCGCCTAACGACTCGGATGGGACTCCTGTCCCCCCGAGTCTTAGCCATCGTCCATGATGGCTACACGGCATTTTCATTTATGTATTTCGGCAACTTCGATGGGGATTTGTTGTAGCCACAACCTGAGCTTATTCTTGATTGCTTTAGATGAGGCTTAACTAATTGTTGTAATTGATATTATACAACGAAAGTATGCATTGAAAGTTCTAGACAGACATGAAGT